>JBDSAM010000158.1:0-5702 GCA_039922135.1 Blastocatellia bacterium | reverse complement strand
TTAATAATGGCTTGATTTATGCATAGGAGATCGCGTCACATCAGGGCCAAATAATATTTCTCTGACGTGGTGGTTCAGGAGGTATCCGAGATGAGATATCGGCGATTAGCTTGTCATAGGTAAAGCTTGATTGCTGGTAGGGGGAGACTCAATCTCGGGCACTTCCTGTAACACAAGATATAGTATAGTTAAGTGAAATTTGTTAGATACCGGCTGTCCAATGCGAATTGCTCTTGTATTTTAGGGCATATAACAAATTTGGGTAGCCTATTTGACATGCCCAACCTCACTCAGTGACCAATTACATCTGTGTTCAGACTGTTCAGACAATGCTGGAGCAAGCGATCAGAAGCACAAGTTGAAGCCATTAATCAAGCGGCTTTATCGGTATCATCAAGTTGGAAGTCGTGACTCATAAACATCTGAAGAACCAGTACATAGAGCAGTGAATTCATTAAGGCATGCCATTGCTTGGATGAATAGGAAAGACCTTGGTAATGCTAAACGTGGGAACCAATATTCAAGAGCAAAGGCAATCTGAAGACGCATTGAGCGTTAGTGAAACCTGGTTCAGTCTCGCGCGGCAAGCCGCGCAGGCGGGCGCTTGGGAATGGGACTTTGTTGCCAATCGAATGCAGTGGGCCGCCGAATGTTTCACTGTTTATGGCGTTTCGCCTGAGGCCTTCCAGCCTTCCTATGATACCTGGCTAAACCTGATCCATCCTGATGACCGCGCGCGCGCCGACCGCGAGACCAGAGAAGCCAGACAAAGCAATAAGTCTCTGCATCTAGAATACCGCGTCGTTGATTCCATCGGCAATGTCCGCTGGATCAGCAGCGTTGGGCAAATGACTGCCGGTGCGCATCCGGGCGCGGAGCGGATGCTGGGCTTGGTGACTGATGTGACGGCGAAACGGCAGTGTGAAGCTGCACTGCAGCAGAGCGAAACCGAGCGCGCGCGATTGCTCGATGAAGCACAGGCCGCAGGCAAAAGGGCCGAAGCTGCCAACCGCGCCAAGGACGAATTTATCGCTCAGGTCGCGCATAATCTGCGCTCGCCGCTCAACGCCATTCTTGGCTGGTCAAAGGTGTTGCGTTCGCAATCGGTGGATGAGAAGACCGTTTCTGATGCGCTAGCGACGATTCAGCAGAGCGCCGAGAAACAAAAGCATCTGATTGAAGATTTGCTTGAAGTATCGCGCATGACCACTGGCACCCTGCTACTGGATGTACGTCTAGTTTCTTTAAGTGCCGTTATCCATTCCGCAATGGAAGTTATGCGCCCAGCCTGCGAGGCCAAACAGATTGACTGTGAAACCGAACTGGCGACTGATGCTGACTCCATTGCCGGCGATGCAGGTCGTCTGGAGCAGATGATCTGGCATCTGATCTCCAATGCCGTCAAATTCACTCCTAGCGGCGGCGAGGTCAAAGTCAGGACCGAGCGCGTTGGCCCTCACGTCTACATCATTGTGAGCGACACCGGCAAAGGCATTAAACCAGCGCACCTGCCTCACCTGTTCGAACACCACTGGCAATCTGATGACTCCGGCAAACATCGTGGCGGCGGGTTAGGGCTTGGCTTATTATTTGCGCGCTACATTGTTGAATTGCATGGTGGTACCATCCGCGTCGAAAGCGATGGTGAAGATAAAGGAGCTAAATTCATCCTTAACTTGCCCTACCGTACTGTATGGCTGCATGATGATGTTGATACTCCCATCGTCACGCCCCCGCAAGCCCCGGATGAGATGACCGGCAACGATAAATTAGAGAAAGATCAAAACGCGGCCCTCCTGCCATCCATGCTGAATGGCCTGCTTGCTGTAATTGTGGATGATGAGCGGGACGCGCGCGAGTTAGTGGCAGCGATTCTGCGCCAGTATGGAGCGCAGGTGCTGATTGCGGCTTCGGCGGCGGAAGCTTTTCGGCTGGTTCAGAATTCCTCACGCATGCCTGATCTGCTCATCTCTGACATCAGCATGCCGGAAGAGGACGGTTATTCACTTATTCGAAAGGTGCGCGCCCTGCAGCCTGACAAAGGGGGGCAAATTCCCGCAATCGCGCTGACCGCTTATGGCAGCATGGAAGACCGGATTCGCGTGCTTTCCGCGGGCTTTCAACGTCACATCCCTAAACCGGTAGAGCCGGCAGAACTGGCCCTGAGCGCCGCTCACCTGACCGGACGCGAAATTCAACATCTGGACTTTTGATCACCCGCGTGATCGAAGTCATTTTAGTCCGGTTTAGACGAAAGGAACACTATGTCTCAAGCTCAAATTCCGACCTCTGTTCTGGTTATTGATGACGACAATTCGATGCTCCAATTGGCGAAATTCTGGCTGGAGAAGGAGGGCTATGAAGTTGTCACCGCAGCGACTGGCGAGCAGGGGGTGCAAATGATTGGAGAGCGGCAGTTCGATGTTGCGCTGACCGATTATCAGTTGCCGGATTTTGACGGGTTGGACTTGGTCAAGCGCATCAAGCACGACTCGCGCGACACCCAGATCATTATGATTACGGGGTACGGTGCTGATCCACGAGTGAAAGCGGCGGTGAACGAAAACGCGTTCTACTTTCATCCAAAGCCCGTGGATTTTGACCAATTGCTGCTGCTTATCAAAAGAGCCAATGAGCATGGGCAACAGAAGCGGTTGCTGGACGGCATCAACCGCCGAACGCATGAGCGCGAACGATATTACGGCATCATTGGCAGCAGCCGCCCGATGCAGAACTTGTACGACATTATCGAGAGCGTCGCCGAATCCGACGCCAACGTCTTGGTAATCGGCGAATCGGGCACCGGCAAGGAACTGGTCGGCAACGCCATTCACGCTCGCAGCCAGCGCGCCAAACACCCCTTTATGCAAGTCAACTGTGCAGCACTCCCCAAGGAACTGATTGAATCGGAACTCTTTGGCCATACCAAGGGCGCATTCACTGGCGCGGCCAGCGACAAGGTCGGATTGATTGGGCGGGCGGCAGGCGGCAGTCTGCTGCTGGACGAAATCAGCGAAATGCCGCTGGAATTACAGCCTAAGTTATTGCGTGTTTTACAGGAGCGTGTCTATTACCGCGTTGGGAGCGAAAAGTCATTATCAGCCGATTTTCGTTTGATTTCGGCGACCAATCGCAATCCGTTCGACGCAATGGGTAATGGTCATTTGCGCGAAGACCTCTATTACCGGCTCAATACAATTGAAATGCATGTCCCGCCGTTGCGCGACCGGATCGAAGACATCCCGCAACTAGCCGATTATTTTTTGCGTCGTTATGCTGAAAAATATCAGCGCCCTGTACAGAAGCTTTCGCAGGAAGCATATGAACAGCTATACAGTTATCATTGGCCAGGTAACATTCGTGAATTGCAGAACGCTGTTGAGCGCGCCGTCTTAATGTGTAAAGGCGAGGTTATAGATGTGCAACATTTGCCTGCGATCCGCCAGACAAGCTTTGCACCAGCGACTGTTGTTTCGGTGCCAGCACCGTCGGTGATCGCTCCACCTATGCCCTTTATTCCAGCAATCGCGGCCATACCCACCAGCAATCACAGCATTGAGCAATTATGCCGGCAGATTATTAACCTGCTGCCCGAGCAGTCGGCAGGAGTTCAATCCGACGAATTATTTAAACAGTTGGAAGTGTATCTAGCGCAAGCTGCTGTTAAGCGCACTAAAGGGAACAAACAAGCGGCAGCTAATCTGCTGGGCATATATCGCCCGCGCCTTTATAGCCTACTGAAAAAGGGTACTGAGCAAAATGCTTCCTTAACCTCCGAGGAAGGGGCTTCCGAAGAAACGGCTTCTGAGGACAATAGAAAGGAAACATTGCCTTCAGATGCTGGTGAACGCGTAAATGCCGCATTTCACTTATAGGTTGCTGGTTTGTTGGGATATTCGTTGGTTGGTTCTTGCACTGGGTCTTCTTAATCGGAGTTAGAAGGTTCTATATCCGGCTGGAGGGAACAGATCACTGATCTGTAGCCATGGATTAAGTAAGTGTCAATCAGGAAAAAGCGGCTGGTGTCTTCCAGAATTTCATGCCTGGTTTTGTCACTTTCAAATAAAAAAAGGGCTACCTGACTCTCGATCCCCAAACTTGATGCAGGTAGCCCTTCCTTAATTAACTGATGTTTGCACCCAATCAAGCATCAGCCTTCAAGCAACCTCTTTCTCAATGAGAGGCCCTGCATAATGACTAAGCAATCTCGATGCCACTGAAAAATAGATATATATGACTATATTTTTACCTCTCTTTGCATCCAATGGATACGGGTCGATATTTTCTCAGTCCACACCGAACCGCTTAGATGCAAATGGTTCAAGTCATATATAAATTTAAGATAGTTATTACAGCGAATAAGTATCTGTGTTGAAAAGGAAGTGCCGAAAGTTCCACGAACATAAGACAGGAGAATTTTTCCATGACGAGAGTCACGCCATTCGGAGAAATCGAAGTGTGCGACGCGCACTGCCATCTATTTTCTCGCCGTTTCTTTGAAACGCTTGCTAACCAATCCCCCACGCTTAGGAAAGGAGAGGAGCCCATCGCACAAGTTGGTGAATTGACCGGTTGGGTTATGCCGCCGAGCAATCCGGGTGAGTTGGGGGAGGTCTGGCGAGCCGAACTGGACAAGTCCGAGGTTGCCGTAGCAGTACTGATTGCGAGCATGCCAAACGATGAAGATTCGGTAGCCACGGCCACCGCCAAGCATCCTGACCGCTTCGCAGGCGCGTTTATGTTTGACCCAACACAGCCCGACGCTGAAGTGAGGGCTAAACGGGCATTCGACGAAATGAAGCTGCGCGTTGTTTGCCTGTTTCCGGCGATGCATCAATACTCGGTGGCAGAAAATGCGGGCGTGCGCGCAGTTGTAATGTTGGCCAGTGAGCGCCCCGGCACTGCAGTCTTTGTTCACTGTGGAGCGCTCATCGTTGGCGTGCGAAAGAAGCTGGGCTTGCGATCACCCTTCGATATGCGGCGCTCGAATCCGTTGGACATCTACAAACTTGCAGCGGAATTTCCAACGGCAAATTTCATCATCCCCCATTTCGGCGCGGGGATGTTTCTGGAAGTGATGATGCTGGCTGACTTATGTCCGAACGTCTTCATTGATACTTCCAGCAGCAACAAGTGGATGAGCTATGAACCAACGCCTGTTGATCTTCCAATGATTTTCAAGCGTGCCCTGGCTGTGGTCGGGCACGAACGATTATTGTTCGGCACGGATTCCTCATTCTTTCCGCGCGGCTGGCAGGAAGCAATTTTTCACGCGCAGACTGCGGCACTGTTGGAGGTTGGCGCAAGCGAAGAGCAGGCGAGGGCTATATTGGGCGGGAACCTACGCCGATTGCTTTGTCTTCCCTCAACAAGGTGAGGAAGAAGGGGAGGGGTTATGAATAATCTGTTGGCGGCGCGTTCTCAGATGGCGATGTCGCTGGCGTTTCACATTCTGTTCGCAGCGGCGGGGATTGCGATGCCGCTGATGATGGTGATTGCGGAATGGCGATGGCTGCGCACGAGCGATGAAATCTGGCTGGTGCTTGCCAAACGCTGGGCAAAAGGGACTGCGATTTTATTCGCCGTCGGCGCGGTCTCAGGCACTGTACTTTCGTTTGAGCTTGGATTGCTATGGCCGGAGTTTATGAAGTTCGCCGGGCCGATCATCGGGATGCCGTTCTCGCTGGAAGGCCTTGCGTTCT
>JBDSAM010000157.1:0-3770 GCA_039922135.1 Blastocatellia bacterium | reverse complement strand
AATACCTTTCTCCTCCATCAACGATACCGGTTCAGCGATGGTTGTTAATCACCGCTTGACCGCGGTTATGTAGCAGATCCCCACCGCCGAGTCCCAAATTGCCACATGGCTGCATCCCAACGCCTGGCGAAACGCGCCCGTGCGCCTTGCAAATCAAGTTCTGACAGCTTTTGCATTTATTCAATATGGCACGTCGCTTGTACTAATCAATCACGAAAGCAACGTTTGTCATCGCTACCGTGTGCCAAGGTCAATATTTACAGGAGAAAGTTTATGCATCACGAAGAAAATAAAAAGGACTGGCTGGAAGCCTTGAAGCGTAAAACTCAAACGTGCCCGCATTGCAGCCAACGCTGGTTAATCATTGGCGGGCAGAATAACCAGAAGCATCCCTGCCGTGCCTGCGGCCAGTACTTCATTCTCAAGCAGGGCCTCTCTCTTGCCGCCCAAGAGCCTCGTGGACAACAAAGCGATACCGGCAAGGATGGCTTGCCTCAATCCGCGTGCGTGGCTCAGGCAGTCGCCGCGAAGTGATAGGCCGTAACACGGCAGCGGGCGGCCAGAGCGCGCTCGTGCCGCCACCATAACGACATATCAACAAAAGGAGAATCGAATTATGTTCAAATCATCCGCCACTCTCTTCATACTGGCGCTGTTCGTCACGCTGGCGTTACACCGGCAGACGCCCAGCGCGACGAAGGCGCAACAACCGCAGCAACCGCAGCAACAATCGCAGCCACAGGTGCAGCCGCCTGCGCAACCCGCACAGCAGGCCTTGCCGGTGCTGCGCGAATATCGCGGCATCAAGTTGGGGATGAATCGTGAGCAGGTCAAAGCGGCAATGGACAAAACGTCTCACACCGGGAAGGATTGGGATGAATTCAAACTGGGCAACGATGATTTGATGACCGTTCGCTACGACGATCAAGGCGCGGTTAAAACCATTCAGCTTTTCTTCACCGACGCCTCGCGCGCGCCCGCTTGGAAAGAGGCAATCGGCAGCGCCGAAGTCCAACAACAATCCAACGGCTCGAAGGTCGCCCGCGCGGTGATCAAGGACGAAAACTTCTGGGTCACGATGTTCCAGAGCAGCAGCGGTGCAGTTACGACCATCACGATCAGCCGCTAATTCGGCAAATCATCCGAGCACAGTTTCAGATCAGAGCCGGGCTGAGGAAAAAACCGAAGAAAGCGGTCATCAATGTCAGCAGCACCAGAAAGACGGTGCGCACGGTTTGGTCAACCCAGGGCGAGCGCCCCCAAACGGCCAGCATCAGAAAGACGGGGAATAAGACCGCGACGTAGCGCGTATGCCCTTCCAGCGTCACGGTCGCCAGCGGAGTAATCACGGAGATAAAAATGTAAAACGCCCAGGCCCATTCGCGGCGTTTCAACCAGGCCACGCCGCAAGCCAGGGCCAGGATTGCCGCAGCGAAATTGACCGCCCTGAAATTCCAGCCGGCGCTAAGCTCGAACGGACTGATTATGAACGTTGCCAGCGGTTGCAGGAAAAATCCCCAGCGAACTTTCCAGGCAGCTTGCGCGTCGGCAAAGGCAAAAGCGTTGCCGGTGATGAGATAAAGGTAGCCCATAAATGCCAGCAACCCCGCCGGCGCCAACAGCAGCCAGAGCAGGTTGGCGCGCAGCCTGAAAGGCCAATGGGATTGCCAATAAAAGATCATCAGCGTCGGAAACAGAAAGATGCCGTTATAGCGCGTAGCCGAAGCCAGCCCGGCGCACGCGCCCGCCAGCCACCACACGCCGCGTTTGGCCGCCAGAAAGCAACTCACTGTCAAAAGCAGGAACAACGACGTCGTCCACGGCAGCGAAAAGAAGTAACTGGTCGGGAACGCTGCCACGTAAAAGATCGTGCGGCCCGCCAGCCGGTTGTCATTCTTGAAAGCCAGCACCAATTTATGCAGCACGATCAACGCCAGGAGAAAGAAAAGGTTGGAAAGCGCGATGCCAACCAGGCGGTAATTGCCCGTGAAACTGGCCACAGCGCGCACCGTCAGCGGATAGAGCGGAAAGAAGGCCCAGTTATGTTCCCGCTCGGAATCAAAATGCCCTTTCTCATAACCGGATTTGGCAAGTTGAATGTACCAGGCACCGTCGCTGCGAGTCGCCAAATCGCGCAGCTTTTGCGGAATGCTGTACCGCCTGATGGCTATCCTAACCTCGTGCGCCCTGTCGCCCAGGTCAACCGGCGGCTCTTTGAATGTGGTGTGCGTGGTGATGATAAGAACCAGGAAGACCAGCGCCCGCGTCAGGACAAAGACAAAAGCGGTGGCGCGCAAGCTTGAATCCGCTGATGCGCGAATGAGCGAGGCAACTGCCGATCGGTAGACTTGCCCGATGCCAACGCGCGGCGCAATCAATTGAGTGTCTTCCACGGATTCGGAAAGAACACTAGGTTCAAGCAGGGGAGAGGAGGACATAGCATTAGCTCCAATTGTTGAAGAGGTGTCAGTAGGTGCGACCGTGAGGGAGGGCCTAGAGTCAGCCACCCTAAACCCTCCCTCACGGTCGGGCTACTGACGCAAAAGGCCAGAAGTGCGGGATTAACCACAAGGCCAACACCGCTAGAATCAAATCGAGCGCCAGCCCCATCTTGACGAAATCGCGGACCTGGTAGCCGCCGGGCCCGTAAATCATCAGGCTGGTCTGGTAACCAATCGGCATCGCAAACGCGGCGGACGCGCCGAACGTCACGGCCACCAACAAAGTGGCTGGGTTAATCCCCATCTGCGCCGCTGCCGACAGCGCCAGCGGGCCGAGCAGCGCGACCGTGCCGCTGTTCGACATCAGTTCGGAGATCACAACCGCCGCGATAAAGAACCCCGCCATCACCACGAATGGCCCCGTCACTCCGGTCAGACCAGCCACCCCTTTCGCCAACAATGCCGTGTGTCCCGTTTTTTCCAGCGCCATGCCCAGCGACAGCGAACCGGCGAGTAGAAACACCAGACTTAGATCAATCGCCCGGTAGACTTCACGCGGCCGCAGACAGCCGGTCAGCATCAACACCACGCACCCGGCGGTGGCCGCCGTCACGATAGGCAGCAGCCCGGACGAAACCAGCAGCACTACACCCAGCAGTGTCAATAAGGTAATGGTCATTTTCCCGGTGCGCATTTCCGGCGGGCTCAACGTGCCCAGCACCAGGAAGCCTGGCTTGTCGGCCAGTTCCTGCAACGCCCGTTGCGCGCTTTCGACCAGCAGCACATCGCCCGCGTGCAGCGGAGTTGTTGAGGGACGCGCGTCGCTATGCCCGCGCCGCCTGAGCGCCAGCACGATGGCATCGTAATGTTCCGCAAACCGCGCCTCTTTCAATGTTGTCCCGATCAAACCAGAAGGGCTCAGCACTACGATTTCGGCCAGGACGGTTTTATTGGTCTCGCCTTTTGCGGTTTCTTCCGCGTCGCTCGGTGCTACGTCCGGCAAAACCTGCGGTTGATCTTTTTCAATCACGGCAGTCAACGTTGTGGTGGGGCGGTGCGGATCCAAGCCAGTTTGCGCGGCCAATGCCAACACTTTGTCGAGAGAGCCTGACACCCGCAATGAATCTCCGGCCAGATAGATTCCTCCCGCCCCGTCAATCACCTGACCGCCGCGCGCCACGCCAAGCAGCCTGACGTCATAATCCCGTTCGAGCAGAAAAGCCGAGAGGTCGCGTCCAACCCAGGGCGACCCCGGCTGCACAATCAGTTCCACCAGATATCGCCCAGCGTTCTCCCACTGGCCTTCTTCCCCATGCTCACTGCGCGGCA
>JBDSAM010000156.1:0-5745 GCA_039922135.1 Blastocatellia bacterium | reverse complement strand
AATCGCGCGCAGATTGCGTCCAACGTTCTTGACCGCCTGATGATGGCTACTGTTGACGCGCACGGTTCTGGCGTCGGCAAGCTGCGCCAGTATGGAATTGCTCTCAATTTCAATTTGATGCGATGGGCGATTACGGACCTCGCCCTGCTCGTGTTTGATCGGATTGAGGACCTGCGTTTCGATGTCCTGCACCAGTGATCCGCCGCGGGACACATTCAAAGATTGCATCCCGAAGCAGATTCCCAGCACCGGCATCGCCCGCGCTTCGGCAATTTCCAGCAGCATCAAGTCCACATCGTCTCGTTCAGGAATGACCGGCCCCAACTTCGGGTGAGGCTCCTCGCCATAAAACACCGGATCAAGGTCGCTATTGCTGCCCGACAAAACCAACCCGTCCAGTCGTTCGCACAGCGGCGTCAGGTATTCACGATTCGGGATTAACGGGATGTGAACCGGAATGCCGCCAGCGGCTTCCACAGCCTCGGCATAATATCGGCGCAGGTAGAAACTATCTTCGGCGTTCAGCCGTTCCGAAATGCCAATCAATGGGCGCGGGGAAGAATTCGGGCGAGACAATCTGGTGGTCACTCCTTACAGCGAGGTGGCGGCGACGTTGGCCAGTAAGCCGAAAGTGTAGGCGGCGGTCTGAAGCTTGTCAAAAACTGGGACTTTGATGTTCGGGGCGCATAAGTTCCCCTAAAAACCAAGAGGCGAGCCGTGAAAGCTCGCCTCTTGGGATGTTAAGTCTATCAACCAAACTAGAAGCAGTTCGGTGGGAAGACAGGGAGGATGTACTGCGCGGAAGAAGTCAGCGTCAGTTTGTGCAGGTTATGACCACCGCTGAATGCGCCAGCACTGGTGCCCGCATTGGCGTTCAGGTTGATCGCCGCACCCAGAATGCCGATGTCGCTCAGGCTGAAGATCTTGAACCAGCCCGAACGGCCCGCCGGGATAAACGTCTCGAAGCGAGGCGCCAAGCGCGGGAAGGTGTTCGACAGATTGCCGCGCAATTGGGAGCTACCCGTAACGGAGAAGCTCAGCACATTCTCTGAATCGTCGTAGAACAAGCCGAACAATGTGCCCAGCGTTGAAGAGCCAACCGCAAGGTTGCCGCCGACTCGATTGATAATGACCAGCGTGTCGTTGCCATCTGCACGGCTCGGAACGGCGTCGTCCGCCAGCACACGCGGCGCACGGTTGTAGCTGCCAACACCGCCGACCACGCCATTGAAGTTGATTTCTGCCGTCGTCGAGTTACTGTCGCAACCTGCCGACGTACCGTTATACAAGGCTGCGAACGCTTCAGCTCCTAGATTGGCGGCGTGACCGCTGGTGAACTTGACGTATTCGTCCCCGATCAAGTGGTTGAAGGCAACTGGGCAGCCATTGGCATCGGTCGCAACCGCGACGATGTAGCCGGTGATGCCAGGATCAAGGTCCGACGCCAGGAAGGTTGCCGTCTGCGTCGCCGTCAAGCAGATGAAGGCGTCAGCGATTGAGCAGCCTTCCGTGAGGAAGAAGAGGTGAACAGCAGCGGCCGACGAGGTGCTGGTGTTGGTCAGGTTGATGCGTGTGTTCTGGGTGGTGCCATTGGTCGCGCCCGACGTGTAAATGTTGTAGATCAACAATGAGCCAGCTTTCTGATCGCTGACCTCGGAAGTCGGTGGATAAGTCAGACCAGGATCCGCCGCCAGAGCGAAGGACGACAGAACGACGAGTGCAAATAGCGCGAGTAGCGCGTGTGCAAGCTTGCGTGAGGTTCGCATTTTGAATTCTCCTTGTTGGAATTGTCGAGAGGGTGTGAAGCAGTAGGCGGATGCAGCAAAGCACTGCGCTTATTCTCCACAAGGCGGCTCGAAACAGATAGCATTTACTTTGATGTCAGCTTAGCCCAGTAACGCCAGCTTTATCCGAAGTAATTTAGATTTTGCTGTTTTCAGCGAGAGACGTTAGCAAGCTTTCTTTGTGAGATTCTGTGAGGAAAGTCTGCCAACGCGGCAAAGTCTAAGGTGAGGGCGTATTAGCTGTCAACGGCCCGACTGAACTATTTTGATTTTACCTGTCCCCTTTGTTGAACCTTACAATTTGAACGTCGTTGATTAAAACTCACCCCGCGTTTTGCAGCCGCGCCTCGCTAACAAGGCAAAAGTAAAAGGGGTCAATTCAGCCACTTTGCCTTTTGATATTTGCCTTTTGATTTCCCAGCAGAAAGATCAATCCAATACCGATCCAGAAAAACATTCTGATCTTACGAATGATGGCCAGCGCGACGCCGAACGATCCATCAAATCCCAACACTTTCGCCAGTTCGCGCGTGCCCAGTTCGTCAATGCCAACCATCGCCGGCACAAAGACAAACGCAATGTTCAGAGCTCGGTTGACCGACTCCATCAGAAAGGCAGTCGCAAAGCTTAGGTTCGCGCCAATCAGCTTCATCGTCACGTAAATTTCCACCACGCCGGCAAAGTGAAAAGCCATTTGGCAAAGGATAACCAGAAAAAAGTCCGCCGGGCGTTTGGCAAAGAAATCGAAGATGTAATCTTCAAGCTGGGTAAGGTGCGTAATCTTGCTGGCGATCTTACAGCGCATTGCCTCATCGCGAATCACAATGCCGCTGAGCTTCATAGCGATGCCGGAACCCAGCTTCCACCGCCGCCCGATGACGATCACCGAACTGGCAATCACAATGACCACTGCACCTAACGACGCAAGCATTGCCGTGCGCAGCGATCCTTTCAGCCCGAAGCTGGCCAGCAATGCTATCGCGCCAGCCATCACCATCACGCAGCTTGAAACCGTGTAACAAATGTTTTCAACCGCCAATGACGACACGCCTGACGTAAGCGAAAGCTTGTCGCCTAACACAACCAGCCGCAACGGTTCTGCGATCATCGGGCCAAACGTCAAATCGCCAATCGCTTCTCCGGCCAGCCGTGCGCGCCACAACGTCCAAAAGCCAATCTTGCGTTCGTCCGGCGTCATGCATCGCAACCACGACATGCTGCGCGTCAAATAGCGTGATGCCGAAATCAGCAGAATCAGCAAAAAGCCCGCGCCTAATTGGCGCAGCCGTTCGCCAATTTCGGCCAGACCAGTCTGTTTAAGAACGTAGATAAATAGTGAAAGCCCAATGATGGCGGAGAAGATGGCAAGCAGGCGGGATTTCATTCGTAGCTCAGGGCGTCCACAGGGTCCTGGCTGGCCGCGCGCAATGCGGGATAAAGTGCTCCCAGCAGCCCACTAATCAACCCAGCGCCTGCGGCATATAGAATCGCGCCCGGTTCCAGTTCAATCTTCCAACCCAATCCGTGCACTAGCAAAAAGCGAGCAACGACGGCAAACAGCAACCCGCCTCCGATGCCCAGCAGGCTGATCAGCAAGGCTTCTTTTTCAAACGTCCACGCGATCCACCATTTCGATGCGCCCAGCGATTTTAGAATGCCGATCTGCCGCGTGCGCTCGGAAACGGTTGTGTACATCGTCAGCAGAATGACCAGCAAGCTAATGACCGTAGCCAGGCCTTTGACGACATCCAGAAAGACGTTGAATGCTGAAAAGCCATTGGCCAGTAACTGGGGCAATTCGCGCGTGAACAAGACGCGATAGTCAGGGTGTTTTTCGATGATGCGGCGGGCAACCTCTTCCTGTTGGTTCGGGTCTTCGCACTTAACGAAGATCATCGAGCATTTGCCGTGCGTGCCCATCGCATCCTGCATTGTCGCCAGTGGAATTTTGATGCGCGCGCCAGCTTCCGGCTCGTAAATTCCGACGATCGCCAGTTCGCGGTTTTGCCATTTCACCTTGTCGCCGAGCTTGGTCTTGTGATCAGAGGCGTACTTTACATCCACGATGGCAACGTCGCCCGAAGATGGCAGCGGCTCACCCGTGACAATTCGCAGCCTGCTGGCGCGGGTAAAGCTATCGAATTCAATTCCGTCCATCTGCTGAATTCCCAGGCCGGCAGTGCCCCCCATTTGCAGGTTCTGACCGACCGGCGTCGCCACGGCTACTCCCGGCACGGCGCTCACTACGGCTGCTTCTTCGTCTGGAATCGTCATATCAGCGGAAGTCAGCGAGATTCCCTGCCCTCCTTGCCTCAGCATAATCTCTACGCCGATGTTGGCATCACGCTGCCCGCGATCGCGCAGACTCCCGCGCACCAGACCGACCGTCAGAACCACCAGCACGACGCCGACCGCGACGCCGAGGATGCTGACGGCGGTGCGACCGGGATGATGAGTTAAGTTGGATGCGACGAGATTGTTCATGTTGAAAATGATGAATTCGGAATGATGAATGATGACCGCTACGACGATTTCTTGGGTAACCGAGCCTTCGCCTTTTTGACTGATGAAACAAAAATTGCAATCAACTCGTCGGCTTCTTCAAGTAAAGGTTTCAGGCGCGTTTCATTAACAATGCCTGCTTCAGTTAGTAGTTCAAGCCAATAAACAGTTTCTTCAAGCTCCTGCAAACCACCTTCAATCTTGCTGATGAATTCCGGAGTCGAACGTGCCCGGCAAGCTTCGCGATAATGCGCGCCAACCGAAGTGCCGCTTCGCAGAACTTGTTTGCCGATCACTTGAGCTTCTGTTGTTTTCGGTAACGAAGAAAATAACTTGATAACCCTCAAGGCAAACAGCTTGGTGCGAACTCGTAAATCCTTGTTCGACTCATCATTCATCAATCAGCCTTCATCATCTCAGCAATGACACCTGGTGCGGCCTTCAACGCCTCATCCAACTTGCCCGCTTCGACGCCGCCTTCTGCCAAGTCGGCTTTGCCTCCGCCGCGCGCGCCGGGCAGCGATTTGATGATCTTGCCAGCCTGCACTTTGCCGGTCGCATCCGTCGAAACCATGACCAGCACCGAAGACTTGCCGTCAACCACATCGCCGATGACAACTACGCCGGGCGCGATTTTGCGCGCCAGAGAATCGCCAAGTTGGCGGCGTCCGTCAGAGCCAAGCCCTTCGACTTTGCGAACCAGGATTTTCAGGCCGTTAATTTCTGTGACTTGATCTTCTGTACCGCCACCGCCTTGCGCCAGCTTCAGCTTCAGGCGCTCAATCTCTTTCTGTTGATCGCGCAGTTGCAATTGCAAACGGTCAAGGTCGCTCGGCAATTTGTCGGGCGCGGTATTCAGTCTGCCAGCCGCTTCCGCCAGCAAACGTTCCGAATGCTGGAACCGTTCAAACGCGCCCCGGCCAGTAACCGCCCGAATTCGGCGCGTGCCGGAAGCAATCGCCTCGTCACTGGTGATTTTGAAAGAACCAATGTCGCCGGTTGCCCTAACGTGCGTGCCTCCGCATAGTTCTTTGGAATAAATTCCCTCCATTCCATTGACCGTCAGGACGCGCACTTTCTCGCCGTACTTTTCGCCAAACAAAGCCATCGCGCCCGAACGCATCGCCTCTTCAATTGCCAGTTCTTCGGTTTGCACAGTCTCGTTGCGCAGAATGTGATAGTTGACCAGGTTTTCAACCTCTTCGACCTCAGCGTTCGTCAACGGCTGGTAGTGCGAAAAATCAAAACGCAGATAATCCGGCGCGACAATCGAACCCGCCTGTTTAACGTGCGTGCCCAGAACTTCGCGCAGCGCCGCGTGCATCAGGTGCGTCGCGGTGTGATTGCGCCGTGTGGCATCGCGCTTTTCAACATCCACTTGCGCGATCACTTCATCGCCGACTGTCAGAGTTCCCTTTTCGACTTTGACTTTGTGAACAATCAAGCCTTGCGCTGGTGA
>JBDSAM010000155.1:0-3952 GCA_039922135.1 Blastocatellia bacterium | reverse complement strand
GGCATTGATGAATCGCAATTCAGGATGTCGTTCGGCGGCGCGCCGGAGCATCGCATCAGAAAAATCGACGCCTACGCCGACCGAGGGACGAAGCGCGGCCAGCAGATCGCCCTGCCCGCAACCGATCTCCAACACGCGCTGTCCGGGCGTGACCAGCGACTGATAGATTTGTGTTAGCCGCTGGTGGTAATAACTGCCCCATCCGCTCCACGTCTCCAAACTGCGCGCGACGTCATCCCAATGCTCGCGCCGCGCCTGGGTGTAGTTTTCGTGCGCCGCTTCAACCAATTTGATTTGGGCTGCTTTCAACGAATCTCCTTTTTCAGTCCTGAGAGCGCAATCACTCCATCTGGCCGTATCGAGAAATTCTGAGATGGAGCGTTACGCAGGCGACAGTTTTTCAGACCGTCGAATCAGGGTCAACATCCGCCGCCGTTATCATCAAAACTCCAGCCGCCAAAACGTGCCAATCACATTCAGAAAGCCGGGGCGCGTGCGCGCATCCCACTGCTTCATATAAAAGCCATCGAGCGTGGCGTGCTTGCTGATTGGCAGGCGCGCGCCAATGTACATCTGTGTGCGATTCAAGGTGCGATAACGCGTGTCGTACATCGCCTCTCCGGAAATGTAAGGCGTGATCTTACGTTCGTGTCCCCATAACGGAAGGCTGGAGGGGCGTTCGAACTGAAGCCGGTTGCGGTAGCGCCACGAGATCTTTTCATTGATGTTGCGCCATTCGGTGCGATTGCGGTCAGAGACATTGATGCCGAATTTCAGCGGCGTGCGTGGCGTGAAGTCTGCGAAGACGCGATGCTCCGTGGAGCTTTTGCCCGGCGTCGGTTCGTTCGCGACATAGCGGTAGCTGAAACTGGTAGAAAAATGTTTGCCGAAACCGCGCGTCAGACCGATGCCTGCTTGCTGGCTGATAAGCGCCGAATCGTCACGGCCCAAACGAACCGTGCCAAACAGAAAGAGGCTGAAATTGTTTTTAAGTTTGAAGCTGATGGTCGTGTCCGGCCAGATTTGCGTGTCGCGTTGCAGGTCACTGCTTTGTGCAAATGCAGGCGAACCGAGACAGGCCAACAGCAATGCCAGCAAAACTCCGTGCGGGTGAGGTTTCATTGAACCTTCCTGAGACTTTTGATGCGATACGGAACCGGAAGCGGTAGCGACCGGGTGCTTGGGGAACAGGCACAGACAAAGCCACCCGGTCGCTACCGCTTCCGGTTCCATACCTATGTACCTATCGCCACAATCGGCGAAAGAAATTCACGATGTGAAAAGCGTCCATGTATTTAAACGGCATTTGACCAATAGTGTAATGGCCACAACGTAAAAACTTCTTTTGCGTGGGAACGCCGTGACGGTCGCAATCGTCCAGAAAAAGCTTTGTCAGATCCGGCAGAAACGACAGATCGTAGCTGGCCGAAATGCACAATGCTGGCCGACGCACTGCGGGCAATCGGTGCGTATGCGCGCTGGGGCTGATCGTCTTCCACGCTTCGCGCAAATCGGCAGCAGTCAGTTCCGCTTCCAGCACGCGGCGCAGATGCGATGTGGTCAGCGCGCGCCACACCACGTCGCCAAACCAACTCGAAACCATGTTGAAGACGCCGCCTTCCAACCGTTCGTCGTGAATGAAGGCCAGCCACGACACGCACGACCCAATGCTGGTTCCCATCACCCCGACGTGTTTGACGCCTGAAGTAAACAGCCAGTCAGCCGCGCGGCGAATGTCCATCACTGATTGGCGAACCGATTGAATCGTCCGGCCAATGTTTGGGCTGATCATAAAATCTGCGCGCGTAAATCCGTCCAGCATTCGCCGGTCGTGATAGGGCAGGCTTAACCGCAACGCCGAAATGCCAAAACGATTCAGTGCGTGACACAGCGCAATGTGCGAATCTGCCTGCGCGTTCCACTGCGGCGAAATGATCACGGCCCTGTCACTAGCGCCGGCAGGCCCGTTGGCAGGGAAGTAGCGCGCGTGAACCAGATTGTTCTTTTCATATGGCGTCGTCAGGCCGCTGGGAAACTGCAAATTGAAATGGCCGCCATCGTCAGGCGTCAATTCAAACTGGCCGGCGTGGCTTGGTGGTGGCGTGAAAAAAGCGCTGCTGTCGGCCATCGCTGCGGCGTTGAATTGACGGATGACTTCACGCGGGTCGCCGTCCACATCGCCATTCCCCAAAAATTCCAACCCCCAGTCGAACGGATGGGCTACGCGCTGATCGAAGTCGCGGGCGTGTAATCGCTTTTCCAAATGGTGCATCAACGGACGAAGCATAAAAATCAATCTTTCTGATGTGGCTTACGAAGTGGTTCCAAAAACTGCCGCGCACGCGCCAGCACGTCTTCCGGCGCGATGTGCGTCATGCACCGATGATCTATTGGACAATCACGATGCATGCAGCGCGCGCATTCAATGCCTTCAGCGCGAATCAATTCGGCATGCGTTCCGGTTGGTGCCGTTTCAAATTCATTCGTCGGGCCGAAGATGGTCAGCGTCGGCGTGCCCAGCGCTGCGGCCACATGCGCAGGGCCGGTGTCGTTCGTCACCAGCAAATCGCAGCGGGCAAGCAAGCCAATCAATTCCGCCATTGTCGTTTCGCCAGCCAGATTCAGCGCACCCGGCTGGTTCATCAGTTGAATGACGCTTTCAGCGTTGTTTCGTTCAGACGCCGCACCGATCAAGATGATTTGCGCGTTCAGTTCAGCTATCAAACGATCTGCCAGCGGTGCGAATCGCTCCATCGGCCAGCATTTTGCGCGACTGTTGGTGGCGGCGGTGTTCAGCGCAACCAGCAGCCGCGAATCCAGACCCCACCGATCAAGCAACTGTGCGGCGGCAGTATTCTGCGCGGCATTGACCGTCAGCAAAGGCAGCGGTTGTGCGATAGCGGGTTTGAAATCTTCGCCCAAACAAACGCGCTCGCATTCAGCGACGATGTCCAGATAGTCGTGAATCTGGTGCCGATCTAGCCCACGTGCGCCGCGATGAAGCCGATGCGTCAGCAGCCATCCGCGCCCCTGTCCGGCAAAGCCAATGCGCAATCGCGCGCCGCCAAGCGCGGCGAGCAGCGCGGCTTCAAAGGCATTTTGAAATAGCACCGCTAGATCAAACCGGCGAGCGCGAATCTGCGCGACGGTATCAAAGAACGCCTTCACGCCTTCTTCGCGGCGGCGGTATTCAATGATGTTGTTGACGGATGACGAACCCTGAAACAATGCGGCGGTCAGTGGCGTGGCCAGCAGCGTGATTTCAGCGCCAGGAAACGACCGGCGCAATCGTTCCAGCGCGGGTGTTGTCATCACGGCATCGCCCAGCCAGTTTGTCCCGCGAATCAAGATGCGATCAATGGTCATTATTGCGATGAGGAAAGCGATGGGCGATGGGCCAGAATAGCGGCGGCAATGCTGGCGGCAATGTCGTCTGGCGTTTGCGCTTCGTGAATGTTGATGCGGATGGTGGATTGGGCGTACAGCGGCAGGCGTTGTTCATAACGGTCTCGCGCGGCGGCTTCGGTGGCGGCCAGCGGGCGGCTGGCCGCGTCCTGTTGAATCCGCTGCCAGCACAATTCAAATGGAGCGTCCAGCCAGATGGTCAAGCCTGATGCGTCCATCGCTGCGCGGTTTTCGCGTCTGGTAATTGCGCCGCCACCGGGCGCAATTACCAGCGAAGCGTTTTGCGCAGTTTCGCGCAGCGTTTCAGCCTCCATCTGCCGGAACGGTGGTTCTCCGTCGCGCGCAATCAATTCAGCAATCGAACATCCGGCTTTGGCCGCAATCAGCGGATCAAGATCAACAAACTGGCGATTCAGCCGGGCCGCCAGCGCCGCGCCCACCGTCGTTTTGCCGCAAGCCATAAAGCCAACTAGAAAGATCGTCTTGTCGCCAGGATCGGAATTCATGACGGGCATCATTGCTTGAGCGTCTTTTCAATCAACTCAAT
>JBDSAM010000154.1:0-8974 GCA_039922135.1 Blastocatellia bacterium | reverse complement strand
TTCAGATGCCTGATACCAAAAAACACCAAACCACAACTATCAAAATCGCTACAA
This sequence comes from Blastocatellia bacterium, assembly GCA_039922135.1. GTDB lineage: Bacteria > Acidobacteriota > Blastocatellia > RBC074 > RBC074 > RBC074. The sequence continues at coordinate 8,920 of JBDSAM010000154.1, read as the reverse complement.
CCGCGCGGCTGCGCGGCGATTTCCAAATCCCCGGAGACAAATCCATCTCGCACCGCAGCGCCATGTTCGCTGCCATCGGTGAAGGACAATCCCATTTGCTTAATTATTCGTCTGCGCGCGATTGCCAAAGTACGCTGGATTGTCTGGAAGCATTGGGGGTAACGGTTACACGCCAGCAAGGCCGGATCACCATCAACGGTGTTGGACTGAACGGCCTGCGCGAATCGTCGCGTGTCTTGGACGTTGGCAACTCCGGTTCAACCATTCGCATGCTGTCGGGCATTCTGGCCGGACAGCCGTTTGCCACTGAGATCACTGGCGACGAAAGCATTCAGCGCCGTCCGATGAAACGCATCATTGACCCGCTCAGCCTGATGGGTGCGCGTATAGAAGCCTCCGACGGCAATTTTGCGCCGCTACGAATTACGGGTGGCAACTTAAAAGCCATCGAATACACGCCGCCGATGGCCAGCGCGCAGGTCAAATCCTGTACGCTGCTGGCTGGATTATTCGCCGATGGCAAGACGACTGTCATCGAAAAGACTCCGACGCGCAATCACACTGAAGTAATGATGCGCGAAACGGGTGCGGCGATTGAGATTGAAACCACGGGTAACGGCGAGCGGATTTCAGTTACAGGGCGGCAACCCCTGCGGGCATTGGGCGAATACACGGTGGCGGGCGATCTATCTTCGGCGGCGTTCTTTATTGTTGCGGCGTTGATTTCGCCGGACGCTGAGATTCGACTGCGCCATATCGGCATTAACCCTTCGCGGATAGCGTTGGTTGATGTGCTGAAACAGATGGGCGCGCGGATCGAGATTGAAAATCCACGCTTGGCGCACGGCGAACCAGTAGCGGATATTTTCGCTCAATCGTCTGACCTGCGTGGAGATTTGGAATTATCCGGCGCAGTCATCGCCAATCTGATTGACGAAATTCCGATACTGGCCGTGGCCGCGACACAGCTTGATGGCACGTTGACGATCCGCGACGCGCGCGAACTTCGCGTCAAAGAGAGCGACCGCATTCGCTCCATTACCAGCAACCTGCGGCAGATGGGTGTTGAGGTGGAGGAGTTCGATGATGGATTGCGGCTGCGAGGGAAACAGCGTCTGCGTAGCGCGCGGGTGGAATCATTCGATGATCACCGCATCGCTATGTCATTCGCCGTCGCCAGTTTGATCGCCGAAGGTGAAACAGAGATCGGTGGCGCCAATGCCGCTTCGGTTTCGCTGCCAGAGTTCTATCAGTTGCTTCAGCGCAGCGGTGCGGCGATTGGCTGAAACGATCACTCTGCAGGGAGCGCGGCTATATCCGCCGTTGAGCGCCTCACGTTAGTTACACCAACGACGACCACCAGCGAATCCTCGATTGATACAAGACCATTTGAAGTAAGCATGACTTACTTGCCGATTAAGACGTGAGTCAAGATAATGACTGACATGAACGATTTGCAAATCTTGACTGGTGATAGCCTCACCGTTTTACCAACGCTGGCGGCTGAATCCGTACAATGCTGCGTGACATCGCCACCGTATTGGGGACTACGCGACTACGATCATTCAGCACAGATCGGGGCCGAGCCATCGCCAGAGCTTTACGTCGAAAACCTCGTGGCGATATTTCAGGAGGTTCGTCGTGTCCTGCGTAAGGATGGAACCGTGTGGCTTAATGTTGGAGACGGTTATGCGCGAAACGGCGGGACGGGTAATTGCGGTCCGAATGCTATTGTTGGTAACACCAGAAAGCTAATCCAAAAACGTAATTGCAAAGTTCCTGACTGCTGGGGACTCAAAGATAGAGATTTGATGGGCCTACCTTGGCGAGTTGCCTTTGCTTTGCAGGCGGATGGATGGGTATTGAGATCAAAAATAACGTGGATCAAAAAGACCGCGATGCCTGAAAGTGTGAAGAATAGACCAACAAATGCAACGGAAGAAGTTTTCCTGTTTGCGAAATCGCCAACCTATTTTTACGACCCAAACGGCTTTAGAGAGGCGAGCGGTGCGAATCTCCGCAACTATTGGATTCTCGGTCCCGACCCCGGCGGAAACGGGCACCCAGCAGCATTCCCGCGTGAGCTAGCGCGACGATGTATTCTGCTGGGATCACGTGAGGGCAATACTATTTTAGACCCATTCAGCGGTTCTGGAACGACTGGTTTGGCGGCAGGCGAGTTAGGCCGTAAGGCAATTCTGATTGAACTGAATCCGGCATACGCCCAGATAGGCAGAGAGCGTACAACAGCCTACCAGCCACAGTTGCAGATGTTGACCGTACGCTCAGATGGGCAGGGAGCGTAGACGCCATGCCGCGAACCCTTGGATCTAAGCAGTTAATTCTTGAGTTTTTTCTGCGCAACATTGGCAAAGTGCTTGAGTCAAAAGATATTCAAAAGGCCAGCGGCGGTGCCGTAGAGTGGGCGCGAAGAGTTCGCGAGCTTCGCAATGAAGATGGCTATCAAATCCTTTCCCATAAGGACCGTGCAAACTTAAAACCAAATCAGTACATTCTGGAAACAATCGATCGAGTGCCCGCTTTCGCACGCGACATTTCTAAAGAAACACGCGCTCGGGTGCTTGAAAGAAACGGATACACTTGCCAAATGTGCGGAGTCGCCGCTGGCGACCCCGACCCGCTTGGTGGAAATCGAACGGTACGATTGACGATGGGTCATATACTTGACAAGTCGAAGGGTGGCGACGATACACCGCAGAATCTGCGAGCGGTTTGCACGAACTGCAATGAGGGATTGCAGAATACATCGCTGCCAAAATCGGATCGAATTCATCTACTCGCTCAAATCCGGCGAGCTACAATTCCAGATCAGGAAGCTGTACTGAATTGGTTGCTTCAAAAATTCAATTTGGAAACTAAGAAAAGAAGTAAAGACAAGAACTAATCAATCAAATCTATTTTAAGCCACACAATCATCCAAGCTTCCAGCCGCGAAGCTGCCGTAAATAATCGAGGAGATAAATGAGCACAGACGCAGGCACGGCAACTTCCATCGCATATTCGCTCGCGCCGATGCTGTCGGTTCGGGATGGCGCGCGAGCGGTGGAGTTCTACAAGTCGGCATTCGGGGCGGTGGAGGTCTTCCGGATCGAAGCCCCGGACGGCGCGGTGGTGGCTCGGCTGGCGATTGAGGGCGTGGAGTGTTGGGTGGCGGACGAATCGCCGGAGCACCAGAATTTCAGTCCGGAGTCGCTGGGCGGTGGGACGGTTCGGATGATCTTGACCGTGCCGTGCCCGGATGCGATGTTCGCGCGGGCAGTTGCGGCAGGCGCGCGAGAGGTCGTCGCAGTGGATGAAGCGTATGGCTGGCGCTTGGGTCGCGTGGTAGACCCCTTCGGCCATCACTGGGAGATCGGCCATCCGCTTGTGTCGTAGCTTACTGACTCTCGGTTCGTTTGCGCCTTCGCTGCTTTGCCTAATTGCGGTGAAACTATCCTGATGTTGCTTTTTTCGATTCAGCTTTGATATTCGATCTTCGCGCCGCACTCCTTGCAAAACTTCGGCTTTCCTTCCATCTCAGTTCCGCATGCTTTGCAGTGCAACTTTGCATTTACCGGCTGGCCGCATTCGGGGCAGAACTTGCTGTTAGAAACTGTTCCGCAGTTTGCGCACGACACGCCGACAATTGACGGCGCATTGGCGGCTTCCGTCACTGGATTGACCGAAGTGCGCGATGGCGCGGCTTGCACGGCTCCCGCGCTGAAATCGGCTGCTGATGCATAGTCAGTCTGCTGCGCGCGTTCGTAAAGCTGGTTGCGCGCGGCATCGGCTTTGGCCTGCGCGTGATTTGATGCGAACTCTTCTTCGTAATTAGGCGCGCAGCCTTCGCACAATCCCGCGCCTGCATTCCAGCAAACTTCAGGGCAGACCCATTTCCCGCAGCGCGTGCATTGGTGGAAGTGTTGTTTGGCTTCTTCGACGGCGACAGCGAAGGCATCATCATGCTGTTTGCCGCCAACGGCGCGTTGAATGTCGTAGGCACTGTTGCCTGCGCTGGACAGAATTCCGCCGAAGATGTTGCCGGCAGCGCGCAACAGGTCGCCCGCCACGCCCGTCATCGAAGTCTGGAAGCGTGACATAAAACCGTTGCCGCACTTGTCGCAGTGGAAGCGGAACTGGAAGCCACGGTCTGTGGAAAGATCGTCGAAGTTGGCGGTGAAGCGAATGAGTGCCACAGTGCAATCTCCTTTTCTGTAGTTGGGAGGGGGACAGACAAAACGGACAAGAACGATGGTTGTGATGTAACGCGGCGCATCTTACCGGACGCCCAAGAGGTGCGGCAAGACCTCTTTTTCAGCCAATCAGATTGCCAAACTGCGCCGTCTTAGGATTTATGTTGACCCGCGCGAAGCCATTTCCCTATACTCCGCGTCGCCAAAGAGAACCGTCAAATATCATCCAAATGACCGACCGGATTTCTACGACAACCCACATTGTCAGCGAAGTTCCTGATCTGAAGAAGATCAATCTAAATTTCGATTCTTTCGCTCGCCATATTTTGTGGAACCCCGTCTCTTCCTACTGGCTTGAGCGACGCCCCAAACCGTGACGCCCCGTGATAGGCAGGCCGAAACAATCGGCTTTGTCGGCCTAGATAGAGGAAACTCCTCATGCGAACCTCACATAAGCTTCCGCAGTGGTTATTTTCATTTGCTCTGTTCATCTTGCTTTCAGCTTCGGCAACGCTTGCTGCCAGGGCGGCTGATCCGGGAATTCCATTTCCTTTCAGCGCGGCGTCCAGCGATCAGAAGGCTGGCTCGCTATTGGTCTACAACGTCTACACTTCCGGCGCCATAAACTTTACCCACCAGAATGCCCGCCTGGGCTTGACCAACACCAGCGATTTTATTGATGTCGCGATTCATTTATTCTTCGTGGACGGGGCGACGTGTTCGGTGGCTGATTCTTACGTTTGTCTGACGGCGAATCAGACGATCAATTTTCTAGCATCCGATCTTGATCCGGGAGTGACGGGATATTTGATTGTGCTGGCGGTCAACGCACAGGGCTGTCCCATCCGGCACAACTTTCTGATTGGCGATCTTTACGTCAAATTCGCGTCCGGCCATTCAGGAAATCTGGGGGCGGAGGCCTTTGCCGCGCAATACGAGGCGTTCACGGGTTGTAGTTCGAGTTCGACTACCGCAACGCTTGTTTTTGACACGTCGGGAGTTGCCAACAGTTACAACCCGCTGCCACGTACTGTAGCTGCGGATAACATCCCGGACATTTCCAGTAACAACAACACAATGCTGATAGTGAATCGGATTGGCGGCAATTTGGCTACGGGGGTAAGCACGTTGGGCGCCATCGCGGGGATTCTTTACGATGACGGCGAGAACGGGTTCAGCTTCACTTTTACTTCAGGCGCATGCCAATTTCGCAGCACGTTGTCGAACGTCTTTCCTCGTACCGCGCCGCGTTTTGAAACGATCATTCCATCGGGACGTAGCGGCTGGATGAAGCTTTACGCCGACAGCCCGGCAGCGGGGTTGCTGGGCGCGACGATCAATCACAATTCGAACAGCACGACCACGGCCAATGCCTTTAATGGCGCGCGCAATCTGCATCATTTGACGTATAACAATTCCGGGGGCGGATCTGTTGGCCTGACGATCCCTGTGTTTCCTCCGGGATGTTGAGTAAAATTTCATTGTTCCGTTATCATGGTCTGCTTCCAGGAATGAGCAGGCCGGTTGGTGCCGCGAGTTCGCTCACGAAGTTCTGTGAGTGATGCTCATTCTCTTCATTGCCGGTTGTCGTTGGCGAATGTTCTATTCGCGGCCTTCCGCCAATGTTCACTGCCTTTTGGTGCAAGGGCAATTCACCAAAAACTATGTTGTTCTTTGACAAAAATAAGGAGCTAAAACTATGCCTATCCCTCACATGATTTCCTCGCGTTTAATTGGTCTATGCCTGCTTGGCGTCTGCGTTGCGGCGCTGACGATCTCGGGCTTCCAGGCGCGCGCCGCCGGTGAACACTTCGCCGACCCCACGGCGCAGATGCGAGGCCAAGTTACATTAGGTGATGAAGTTTATGTTGGGCCGTTTGCCACGCTAGTGGCCGAAGCCGGTCGCAAGATCAACATCGGCGCTGAGTCGGACGTACAGGATAACGTCACACTTGAAGCCACCAAAGGTGACATCACGCTGGGAGAAAAAACGATCCTGGCGCACGGCGCAACGGTCAAGGGCGCGGCGACGCTCGGCGTCAGCGGCAAATGCCTCGTGGCGGCAGACAAACATTGTCCCAGCTTCGTCGGCTTCAATTCCGAAGTGGATGGCGCGACTGTGGAACTTGATGCAATGGTCACACATCTGGCGCGCGTTGCACCCGGCCTCACCATCAAATCGGGTTTGAAAGTGCTGCCCGGCAAGAACGTCACCACGCAGGCCGAAGCCGAAAACACTGCGTTGGGCAAGGTAGCCGCCGTCACCCAGGCCGATCGGGACTTTATGAACGGCGTCATCGAAGTCAACGTCCAGTTCGCTGTGCAATATGCGCACATGACGTCAGCGGAAATTACAGGCATCAACTTTGACCCGAGCACCACCTTCAATCCGGGGAAGCAGCTTCCCACGCTGCTCGGCTCGGCGACGCAGGACAGCAGCTTCCGCAACAGCATCATCGGCAATGTGCTGCTGTCGAACAGCCTGGCACAGCTTGACGATGTGATGGGTGCGCGCATCTCGCTGCGCGCCGACGAAGGCTCGCCCTTCATCCTGGGCGCGCTGCGTTCGATGGGATCGAATGTAACTTTCCACGCTCTGGAACATACCGAGGTCTTCATCAACGGCGGCGCGCGCATCGAATCGGGCAGCTTGGTGCATGGCGGCCCGAACAGCTTCAACAGCAATACAACCACTGCGGGCTTCGGCTTCCAGTTGGGCGCGAAGTCTGTTTTCTTCGCCTCGCGCATCGGAGCTTTGGGGCGCATCGGCTACAAGAGCGCGATCCTCACCACCGACTTTGGCACGGCGGTCAACACCCGCATCGGCGATTGCCAGGTATACAACGGCGGCGTAAAAGTCGGCGAGGTTGAATGGTGTTACTAAACATCAACAAACGGGAGCGCAAACTTGCGCTCCCGTTTGTACTGAACGTTGATACTTTGCGATTTTTGACGATGGGATTGCGTGCTGGGACGTTGCTTCTGTCTTGTCTGTTGACAAGTTGCAGTGGGCACAAGGCGACGCATTCTGCTCAAACACAACTTCCCGCTGTTACTTCGCCACAATCTGTACAATCTATACAACCTATTCAATCTGGGGCAACGATTCCTGCTAGTGTGATCGCGTCCTCTATCAGCCGCTTAGTGGCCACGCTTGAAGACGATGTGCGCGACTTGCCAGACGGTCAGATCGCCTGGACAACTTATTGGAAGCTATGCTGGGAGCCTTACGCGGGCGCGCAAGGGTATGAGCTGGAACCGATAACCGGTGAGGGCACTGGGCGGCGGCGAGTGCATCAAGCAGGAGTGTGTTATCGGGTCGAAGTCGCCAAAGGTCAGAACGCCAAAGTACAAGGATTCTTCAACCGGGAATTGATGCTGGCAAGCCTGTCCGGACAAATGAGCTACCGCGTGCGTGCGGTGCTCAGTAATGGCCATGTCAATCAATGGTCAACACCGGCAATTGTCGGGCAGAACGGAAAGCCGGATTCAACTCCACCGGCCAGAACGAAACAGAAGTAGCCCGTATCCGTCAGACAGTCTGTTCCACTCTGACGTGCGTGATGCGTCGGCGAGTTACGCGTTCGACAGTAAAGCGCGCGCCGTTGTGTTCGATGGTATCACCCGGAGCGAGCAGTCGTCCGGCGCGAGCAATCAGGAATCCCGCCACTGTTGTGTAATCATCCGATTCTGGCAGATTGAGATTGAATTTGCGGTTGGCGTCACGGACGGATAATGCGGCGTCAATGCTAAAGATGCCTTCTCCCCGGTCTTTCAGCTTATCGGCCAAAGCTTCATCGTGCTTGTCATCATGCTCATCTTCGATTTCGCCGACAATCTCCTCCAATAAATCTTCCAGCGTCAGAATGCCTTCGACGCCGGAGTGCTCATCCACCACGATGGCCAGATGAAGGCGGTCGCGCTGCAATTTGCTCAGCACGTCGCCCAATCGCGCCGAACCCGGTATGAAGACTGGCGGACGGCTGATCTTCATCAGATCGAACTCTTCAGGGCGCAGCAGGTAACCCATCACGTCCTTGCTATGGACAACGCCGATCATGTTGTCGAACTTCTCTTCATAAACCGGCAGACGCGAATAACCTGAAATTTGGAATTGATGAACCACTTCAGCGAAAGCCGCGCCCCTTTCTATCGCCATGACAACGGTACGCGGTATCATAATTTCGCTGGCCGTCATGTCGGAAAAATCAAAGACGTTGTGGATCAAATCCCTTTCATCGTTTTCCAAATGACCGGATTCATGGCTGGCGGTGACGATCTGCCGAAGCTCCTCTTCAGTGTAAGCGGCCTGATGCCCCAAATTGGTCTTGATGCCGAAAAGACGAAGAAACCGAACTCCGGAAAAATTAATAACCCAGATCAGCGGTTTGAAAGCCTTATAAAACAACTCCACCGGTCGCGCCACAGCTAGGGCAATACGTTCGGCAAATTCAATGGCCAGAGCCTTCGGCATGAATTCGCCCAGCACAATGTGAAAATAGGTAATGAGCGAGAATGCCAGCACGGCAGCAATGGTATGCGCGGCGGCAGTCGCAATGTTTGGCGGCAAGTTGCGCATCAAGACCGGTTCGAACATATGTTCGAGCGTTGATTCGCCAACCCAGCCCAGTGCCAGGCTCGCCAGCGTGATGCCGAACTGCGTGGTTGAGATGATCGCATCGAGCTGATTGAGCGCGCGAAGGACGGCGAGTGCGCTGCCTTGACCA
>JBDSAM010000153.1:0-7595 GCA_039922135.1 Blastocatellia bacterium | reverse complement strand
CGACCGCGTTGAGATCATTCCGGAAGAAGAGTTCCCAGCGGGCGCGGCCAACCTGGGGCATGGCGATGTGGTCATCGCGGCCATCACCTCTTGCACCAACACCTCGAACCCATCAGTCATGCTGGCGGCTGGGCTGGTGGCGAAAAAGGCCGTTGAAAAAGGCCTGACGATTGATCCTGACGTGAAAGCTTCGCTCGCGCCAGGGTCGCGTGTGGTGACCGAGTATTTGGAGAAGGCCGGTTTGCAGACTTATCTCAATCAGCTCGGCTTCAATTTAGTGGGCTACGGTTGCACGACCTGCATTGGTAATTCAGGCCCGATTGATCCGCGCATTGAAGACATGATCACGCGCAATGATTTGATCGTGGCTTCTGTGCTGTCGGGCAACCGCAACTTCGAGGCGCGCGTGCATCAGAACATCAAGGCCAATTTTCTAATGTCGCCGCCGCTGGTCGTTGCCTTCGCGCTGGCCGGCACGGTGAATATTAATCTGACGGAAGACCCGATTGGTAAGGGGAAAGAAGGTGAGAAGGTTTATCTACGCGACCTCTGGCCGACGATGCAGGAGGTCAATGACCTGATGCAGACAGCGCTAGACCCCGAAACCTACCGTCGGCTTTATTTCGACTTCAAAGAGCAGAACCCGCTATGGAATGAGATTCCGTCCACCGTCGGCGATGTCTATGAATGGGATGAGCATTCAACTTATATTCAGGAGCCGCCATTCTTCGACAAGTTCAGTCTGGAGCCGAGCACGATTTCAGAAATCAAGAACGCTCGGGCACTGGGCATCTTCGGTGATTCAGTAACGACCGATCACATCAGCCCGGCGGGTTCGATCAAATCCACTTCGCCTGCTGGCCTTTATTTGCAGGAGCGCGGCGTCGAACCGGAAGACTTTAACAGCTATGGTTCGCGGCGCGGCAATGACCGCGTTATGACGCGTGGCACCTTTGCCAACGTGCGTATCAAAAACTTGATGGTCGCGAACACTGAAGGCGGCGTGACATCCTACCAGCCACACGGTGAACAGATGAGCATCTACGACGCGGCGATTCGCTATCAGGCCAGCGGCATTTCGCTGATCGTCTTCGCCGGGCAGGAGTATGGCACTGGCAGTTCGCGCGATTGGGCGGCGAAGGGGACGAAGCTGCTAGGCGTTCGCGCCGTAATCGCGCAAAGCTTCGAACGCATTCATCGCAGCAATCTGGTTGGGATGGGAGTGCTGCCGTTGCAGTTCAAAGAAGGCGTCAGTGCGCAAACTTTGAATCTGAATGGGACAGAGACGTTCGAGATTACAGGGCTGGACGCTGGCCTGAAGCCGCAACAGGACGTGATGCTGATTATTCATCGCGCCAATGGGGACACGGAAGAAGTCCCCGTCAAGCTCCGCATTGATACAGCCATCGAGATTGATTATTACCAGCACGGCGGCATCCTGCCTTATGTGTTGCGGCAGTTGATCGCGCAAACAGAGGCATAAAATAGATCAGCCTCAACAAATATTGCTGGCATCCACGAAGCGTGATTATTCTTTCCAAGGGGGTCTTCACGCCTCGTGATTTTAATCGCCATTGCTGGATGTTGATGGCTGATGACTTTCAAGCATGTGGATATGTATCCTGAATAGCATTGTATTATTCCGTCCGAAATCATTTCTCAAAAACATACTCAGTAAATTTCCATTTCTCTCAGAACTTCGTCCCGCAAAGCGCCGTTATGGTCGCTGCAACGATGACAATGCGATGGTAAGACGATAGGGACGCTTGTGCTGCGTCCAATGGCCCTTGCTGTCGCAAACAGATTTACGTTCAACATATGGAGAAGAGATTTCAATGAAAAGATTATTTCAGGTATTGGCGATTTCAGCATTAGTTTCGACTGGGTTAGTGGCTTCGGCTTCAGCGCAGACGGTTTCAGCATCAACTAAGGTGAAGATTGATTTTGACTTTACCGCTGGCAATCAGCAATTTCCGGCAGGCAAGTATCGAATCAAAACCTATAACGACATTCAGTCACACACGTTGCTTCTGGTGCAAAGACTGGATGGGAAGGAACAGGGAATTGTTGCTACCCTGCCGAATCAAAGCAGTGGGAAGCTTGGACTAGGTGACGTGTCGTTCAACAAATACGGAGACAAGTACTTTCTGGCAAATGTGCAGGTCGGGGACGGCAGTGTAACGCATCACATTTTGAAGAGCCGTTCTGAACGCAACCTGCAACGAATGTCAGTGAAGATCGCAGGCGTCGAGCCGAAACAGGTAGTCGTGCCAGTAATCGGTCAGTAAACGGATTAACACTATTCATAGGAGAAGGACGGATCGCCGTCGTCGAATGCCAGCCGCCGCTGCGTTTGACGACGGCGATCCTTTTTTGTGCCTCCCTTTGCTTGACCCTTTGAGCGCGCATCGCATAAAACCTTGCCGTCAGTTTGGTGCGCCCGCATCCTTGCGGGCAGCCGTCTGGAGAAAGATGCTCGCAAGGATGCGGGCGTACCGCGAAGCAATATGGACAACTCTTCTCGTAAACATTCAAACCTTCACGTTGCCCTGATCGAACCGGAGATTCCGCCGAACACCGGCAATATTGCGCGGTTGTGCGGTGCGACTTACACGGCATTGCATCTGGTCGGCAAGCTTGGCTTTCGCACGGATGATGCCGCCGTACGCCGCGCCGGGCTGGATTACTGGGATGAGGTAGAAATTCATTACCACCGCGGCATTGATGATTTGTATACGGCCCTGCCCGAATGCCGCTTTCTGTATCTTTCGACCAAAGCCCATCGGCAATACACCGATTGGGAATACCAGTTGAATGATTGTTTGATTTTTGGCCGCGAAACCAGGGGTCTGCCCGAAGAGTTGCTGCGCGCGAACTGGGAACGCTGTTTACGCGTCCCAATGCCAAACCCGGCAATTCGTTCGCTGAACCTGGCAACATCAGCCGGGATCGTTTTGTATGAGGCATTAAGGCAAACAGGGCTACAAGTTGATTCTTCAGTAAGTGATCCTCAATCCGAACATTTGGAAATCGCGGTAACCTGATTGATGCTGCTGCCGTCTTAATTTATCGCAGGCATTTCGCACTGCAAGCCCATCCGCAATCTCGAACCAATCATCACGGGAGGATTCAAATGAAGAGCCGTACTATCCGCAAGCTCGCATTCTATTTATTTAGCCTAGCGCTGTTGCTGCCAGGCATCGGTATTCAGATGCCTGGGGTCGCGCAGACGCCTTATCAAAAACCGCCGAAGGCCATTCTCGACGTGTTTGATGCTCCGTCAACGCCATCGGTCTCGTTCAGTCCCGCTCGCGACCGCATGCTTTTGATTAACAGCGAACGTTATCCAACCATCGCTGATATGGCAGAGCCGATGCTGCGGCTGGCCGGTCTGCGCATCAACCCCAATACAAACGGCCCGCATCGTGTGGCGCGGATTACGGGATTAACGCTGCGCAATCTTGCCGATGGCAAAGAGATCAAGATCGCCCTGCCTGCGAATGCCCATCTTGGATTTGGCGGTGGCGGCGGGCGCGGTACGTTCGCGGGCGGTGGCGGTGCCAGTGCTGGAGGATGGTCTCCCGACGGTAAGCATTTTGCATTCACCAACACGACGGCAACCGGTATCGAATTATGGGTCGGCGATGGGGTAACAGGCTCAGTGCGGCGCGCGCCAGGCGTGATGCTTAATGCGGCGTATGGCGAAGCTATGCAGTGGATGCCAGATAGCAAGACGCTGCTTTGCCAGATGATTGCGACCGGGCGTGGCAAACCGCCCGCGGAACCGAAGGTACCAACCGGGCCGAACATTCAAGAGAGCTATGGCAAGCATTCGCCCGCGCCAACCTTTGAAGACCTGCTCAAGAATTCGCACGATGAAGATCTCTTCGAATATTATGCAACCTCACAACTGGCGCTGATGAATGCAGCTACCTTGCGCGTCGCGCCGGTTGGCAAGCCCGCCATTTTCAGCTCGACTGAAGCCTCGCCGGATGGCAATCACATTCTGGTTGTTCGGAATCACAAACCCTACTCTTATATTTTGACGGCCAACGCGTTTCCCAAAGAAGTGGAAGTCTGGGATCACGCTGGCAAAACCGTCCACAAGCTGGCGAGCCTGCCGCTGGCCGATCAAGTGCCGATTGAAGGCGTACCAACCGGCCCGCGTGGATACCAATGGCGGCCGACTGAAAGCGCGACACTCGTTTGGGTAGAAGCGCTGGATGGCGGCGACACGCGCAAACCCGCGCCGCTGCGTGATCGCGTGCTGATGCTGAAAGCTCCGTTTCAATCTGGGCCAGTTGAAATCACCAAGACGCAGTTTCGTTATGCCGGAATCACTTGGGGCGAAAAGGGCTTGGCTTTTCTGCGCGACGCCGACCGCCAACGTCGCACCGGGCGCACGTTCATAATTAACGTGGATGATCTGGCACAACAGCCACGGCTTGTCTGGGAACGCTCCGCGCAAGATCGTTACAACGATCCAGGGCAGCCTGTCATGCGGACGTTGCCCAACGGCCAGCGCGTAATGTGGCAGCATGGCAATTACATCTACCTGAATGGTCTGGGCGCATCATCACAGGGTGACCGTCCATTCCTGGATCGCTTCGATTTGACGACGCTCAAAGCCGAGCGGCTGTTCCGCTGCGATGACAAGAGCTTCGAATCGGTCGTCGCGCTGTTGACGGATGATGCTTCGCGGTTTATCACCCGTTACGAAACGTCGAATGATCCGCCGAACTACTTCATACGCTCTGCGGGTGATTTATCGAAGAAAGCGCTGACAAAATTCTCAGACCCAACACCACAACTGCGTGCGATCAAAAAACAACTGGTCACCTACAAGCGCGCGGACGGCGTGCCGCTTTCGTTCACGCTTTACCTGCCACCGAACTATCAACCGGGAACGGCGCTGCCCTCCGTGATCTGGGCTTATCCGCTTGAGTTTGGCGATGCAAACACGGCGGGGCAGATCAGCGGTTCGACCAATCGCTTCACCACCATCAGCGGCATGTCGCAGCTATTCTTCGTGCTGCAAGGTTATGCCGTGCTGGATAGCGCCACCATGCCCGTGATCGGCGATCCTGAAACGATGAATAACACCTACGTCGAACAGATTGTCGCCAGCGCCAAAGCCGCGATTGATAAAGCCGTCGAGATGGGTGTTACGGACCGCAATCGCGTCGGGGTTGGCGGACACAGCTACGGCGCATTTATGACGGCGAATCTGCTGGCGCACTCCGACCTGTTCAAAGCGGGCATCGCGCGCAGCGGCGCTTACAACCGAACGCTGACGCCATTTGGTTTCCAAAGCGAGCGCCGCACATTATGGCAAGCGCCGGAGATGTATCTGAAAGTTTCGCCATTTATGTTTGCGGAAAAGATCAAAGAGCCGATCCTGTTGATTCACGGCGAAGCAGACGACAACGCCGGAACGTTTCCGATTCAAAGCGATCGGATGTATCAAGCCATCAAAGGGAATGGCGGAAACATCCGCTACGTGACGCTGCCGTTGGAACCACACGGCTACACGGCGCGCCAATCTTTGGAGCACACGTTATGGGAAATGATCACCTGGTTCGATAAGTACGTGAAGAATGCCCAGCCCGCGACAGCTTCGCGGTAGGTCACATCTACATCACTAAAACTATTTCAGGGCTTGCCAGCGGTTTCATCACAGTGTTTTATAGGGATGAAATCGGCGGCAAGCCTTTTTCTTTGGTGGACAAATTGCCGAAGCTAAATGATCAAAATATTCCCTGAAAGAAAACACCCCGAACGATCGTGCCCATTTCCAAACGCTCTTATCTTTTGCTTTCCCTGCTCGGCTTTGCCGCGCTGGCGTCCGTTCATTGGATCCATTCCTGGCCGGCGCTCTCTCAGGGGCACAGCTTTCCGGATTTAGGCGACAGTCCTGCGGCAAATCCTTTTCTCGAAGTTCTTCAAACCATCACCCTGTTTTTCTTGTTTGGGATCTATCTCTATTGCCTAGTGAATTGGGAGCGGCTGCAATTTACAGCGCGCGAAGTTGTCTGGTCGGGAATCGCACAGGGATCACTTGCCTGGATAGCTTTGCCTGCCAATTCAACAGACATCTTTGGGTACATCGGTTTGGGGCGTATCGCTGGGATTTACGGCGCGAACCCGTACTTGCACACCTATTCCGAGTTCGCGGATTTTTACTTCGTGTATATGGAATGGGATATCCCCATGCCCTACGGACCAGTGTTGCTGCCGTTCTGTATTCTGGGCGGCTGGATCGCGCAACACAGCGTGTTGATCGCAGTCTTTGTCTTGAAATTGGTGTTGCTGCTGACTCACGGCGTGAACTGCCGTCTGCTCTATTTGATTCTTAAAGGATGGGATCGAGCGCCTGTTTTCGGAATGTTTTTATTCGGCTTAAATCCGTTACTGCTGCTGGAACAGATTGCCAATGGTCATAACGACGGTGTGATGATCCTGTTCGCCTTGCTAGCAATTCTGGCTTTGCAACGCCGCTCTGATTGGTGGCATGTGGCGGCAATCGTATTTGCGTTGTTGTCAGCGTTGGTGAAGTTGCCGGGCCTTTTCCTATGTCTGGTCGTTGTCGTCTATCTGGCGCGCAACCGCGAATGGCGGGCCTTAAGTTATAGCGTAAGCATCTGCGCGGCTCTTTTGCTGACGCTTGGACTGACGCTGTTTCCAACTCGGGCGGCTTTACTCAGCCTGACCAACGCCGGAAATTACACTAAGAACTCTCTTCATTCCATCGTGACTGTTTATGGAGAAAAGCTGAGCGATTGGATAGGGGCGTCTTGGGATTACGATACGCTCTATGTCTTGGATCGGCGCGTCTTTTCAGTATTGTTTTTTGGCTTTTGCTTGTGGCGGTTGAGCAAGATTTTTGAATTGAACGATCTGGTAGGAGAGCTAGCTTATCTATTTCTGGCCTTGCTGACCGGTTACGCTGCCTGGTTCTTTCCGTGGTATGTCGCCTGGCTGCTGCCGCTGGCGGCTTTTACTGAATCACTGCGGCTGCGGTGGGCGATTGTCGCTTTCTCGTGCAGTGCGCTGGCGCTCTACGCGTTTCCTTATTCATTGCTGGAACCGCCCACCACTCACTGGTTCTTATTTCCGTTGAGACTTGCGATCGTGCATCTGGCTCCGGTTATGATATTTTTGTGTTCAATTACGTGGCTGCGGCGTCCGGCATCAGGGGGTTCTTTCAACATTCCTCGCTCGCGCTGAAGGCAATGACTCGGATGACTCATGATGATCTTATGCACTACAAACGAAACTGCTCAGCAAAAAGGGCGACTGCGCAGTTTGCTCAGTCGCCATCTGGGCGTGACCTTACTCATAGGCTTGGCCATCGCTGTAGGAGCGCTGCTTCTTTTCGCGTGGCTGGCTGACGAAGTGCTTGAAGGTGAAACTATCCGTTTTGATGCAGCCATCCGCGGGATAATTCATCAGTATGCGTCGCCTGTGCTGACTTCACTGATGCGGGCTGTGACGATGTTTGGCTCCCCCAGAATTCTCATCCCGTTGTGCCTTTGCATTGCTGCTGGTTTCCTGATTGCCGGATGGCGGCGCGCGGTGGTTTTACTGTCAATCAC
>JBDSAM010000152.1:0-16736 GCA_039922135.1 Blastocatellia bacterium | reverse complement strand
GCTTTGCGCGCCCTCCAGGCCGCCGTTTCCTGGAATCCGAAATTGCTGGAAGCGCACATTGGGTTGGGCCGCATGTATTTGGCTCGTGGCGACCGCGCGAAGGCGTTGGCGCATTGTGCGCAGGCTTTGGGCATTGATCCGTTGAACCGGGATGCCGTAGCACTGAAGCAACAAATTGAAATTGGGAAATAAGGGGAGCGAAGGAGGAGTCAAAAAAACAATCAACTAAAACCTGCCTGCCGATCACCAGCCACCAGCCACCAATAATCACCCCTGTCCCTTATCCATCGTCTTTGTCAGCGTCTCTGATGCTTTCTCTCGCGGCATGCTGATGACGGCTTGAATACGCTGGCCCGTGCGCGTGACCTTCAAATTATTGAGCATCACCATCGCGCCTACATCGCCGGATTTTTTGAACCTGGCAACCAGCAGTGCGGCCTGCGCCAGGTTGGTAATATTGATGGCGTCTTCTTCTTTGTCGGTGATGCCGGTGACGATCAGTTGCGCTGTCTGGTCAATCTCCAAAACCATGCTCAGTGAATTAAGCTGGCGCAACGGCCCCAACGCTTTGCTTTCGCTGACGGCAGCCAGGATGGCCATCGCCGCCTGGTCAATTTCCGGGATGCCGGATGAGGCGATAATGCGGTAATCAGCCAGCGTGCCGTCATCTTTGACGATGCCGGTGACGCCGACCTTTATCCTGCCTTCAGGCAGAGTCAGCTTACCATCCTTCTTCGCGTCATAAAGCTGCTTGACCTGGTCTTTAATCGGCGCGGTATTGATCTTGCCAAACGCACCGTATTCATTGGGCATGGCAGGCGTGGCAGGACGCGGCGTGGGCACGGGCGGAGTTTCAGCTTTTGCAATCTGTTCAGCTTTGGCCTTGTCTTCAGTCTCGCGCTTGGCTATCTCTTCGCGCTCTTTGGCCAGACGTTCATCTTCGCGTTTGCGGCGTTCTGCTTCGCGGTTGGCTTTGCGCTTCAGTTCGCTTTCCTGCTCCTTTTTGATCTCTTCCAGCGATCTGGTCTTTTCTGGCGGGCGGAAGCCAATGTAGCCTGAGGGATAACTGAGCGGTTTGGAGAATGTGATCAGAATGGCGTGGTTGTAGTCTTCGTCCACAAACTGAATCTCGCGCAGGTGCATCGCCAACTGGAAGACCGGCGCGGCGCGGATGATGAAGATCAACGCAATGTGAACAAACACCGAAACCAGCGCGGCAATTATAAATCCGGCTCTGCGTTTAGGATGTTCGATCAAGTTAATCATCATTTCTCCGGTGCAGCTTTTTGATGCTATTGTCCGCCGCGATCTTTGGGTCAGTACCGCTCGCGGTACTGACCCAAAGATCACACTGAACGATACACAGTATAACCGCTGGCGGAGTGCGAAAAAACCATTACTGACAGCAATAGCTTTATGCCAATCAATCTATTTTCAAATCCCAAACCTGTGATTGGAATGATCCATGTTGGTGCCTTGCCAGGCACGCCCGCAAATAAATTGAGCGTTGCTGAAATCATTGTCCACGCCACGCGCGAAGCCTCTTTCTATCGCGATTGCGGCATTGATGGCATTGCCATCGAAAACATGCACGACGTCCCTTACCTGCGCGGTACGGTCGGTCCCGAAATCGTCGCTGCGATGACGCTGGTCGGCCAAGCCATCAAAGCGGAAAGCCGATTGCCGGTCGGCATTCAAATTCTGGCGGGCGCAAATATCGAAGCGATGGCCGTCGCGCACGCCGCCGGGCTGGATTTCATTCGTGCCGAAAGTTTCGTCTTTGCCCACGTTGCCGACGAAGGCATCATCGAATCTTCCGCCGCCAAGCTGTTGCGCTATCGCAAAATGATTGGAGCTGAGCGCGTCCAAGTGTGGACAGACATCAAGAAGAAACACTCCTCCCACGCAATCACGGCGGACATTGGCCTGGGGCTAATGGCCGAAACAGTCGAATTCATGCGCGGCGATGCGGTGATTATTACCGGCGGCGTAACCGGCGATCCGCCAAAGCTGGCCGATGTGGAAGAAGCCAAGGCGCATTGCCGCTTGCCAGTGCTGCTCGGATCAGGCGTGGATGACAAAAACATCGCTGAGTTTTGGCCCAACGCGGACGGCTTTATCATCGGCTCGCATTTCAAGCGGGAAGGGAAGTGGCAGAACGAAGTGGATGCGCGTCGGGTAGAAAACCTGGTCAACATTGTGCGAAGGCTGCGCGTTGCACCATGAGGAGCGTGAGCGACCTGCGCCTACTATGATGCGCCAATTGTCGAGACTCAGGTCGCCGCGCTCCCCGTACTGTACCAACGACTAGGTCTGCTCCGCTGGAAATCGTTTGCCGATGAACCAATCATAAACCAGCGCGCCCAGCGGCCCGCCAATCAATGGCCCGACAATTGGCACCCAAAAGTAATAATGGTTTGCGGTGAAGACTTGGCCGCCCCAGCCCGCCATCGCCGTGAACAAGCGAGGCCCTAAATCGCGCGCCGGGTTGATCGCGTAACCTGCATTCAATCCAAAGCACATGCCGATGGTCATGACCAGAAAGCCCACGGCCAGCGGCGCGACATTGCCGGGCACACTGTTGCGCGCGTCGCCGATGGCTGAAATAACCAGCATCAATATTGCCGTGCCGACGATCTGATCTATTAGCGCGCCACTGGTTGACAGATAGCTGCTGGGATAAGTGGCGAAGATACCCGCTGTATCCATCTGTCGCGTGCCGCCATCGAACGCGTGAAAGGCTTCGCGATACACGGTAAAGGCCGTTGCCGCGCCGCAGAATGCTCCGGCGACTTGCGCCGCAAAGTAGGGCAGCACTTTTGCCCACGAGAATTGGTTGCGAACGGCTAGTGCCATTGTCACCGCCGGGTTTAGATGGGCACCAGTCACGCCGCCCGCGACATAAATGCCCATCGTCACGGCAAAGCCCCACGCCAGATTGATCGAAAGGTAATCGCCGTTCTGTTTTTTGCCCAGGACGACTTGCGCCACAACGCCAGCGCCAAGCGCAATCAATACGAACGTGCCCAAAAACTCGGCCAGCAATTCACGCTTCAAGTTAGATTGAGTCATAGTTGATGATTCTGCTTTTTTGTTATTACGACATGTTTAACCAAGCCGTTTGAAGTACAACATAAAACCTGGGAGCGTACGCGGCGCGCGTGCGCTCCGAGGACTACCGCTTTCTTCCGGAGCTTCAGTCTGACTGAACTGGCTGAGTGGGCTTTCTGTTTACCGCGTGCCCCATTCCCAAATGCCGAACCCGGCTTTCTTGTCCACGGGGTATCCGGCCTGTTTCAGCGTCAGCATGATCTGGCCCCGATGGTGCGATTCGTGAGAAATTAGATAGCCCAGGAATGCCACCGCATGCGGCTTAAAGCCCTTGATCTTGCCTTCGGCGAATCCCTTGCCGAGCAGCGTTTCAATCGCTCTACCTGACGCTTCCAGCGAAATTCGTAATAATGCAGTATCCGCCGCTTGCTCCTTCTCGATCTTTTCCAGCCCGGTCAATAGATCGGGCGCGGCAGATTTCAACCACATCAGCCGGACGTTGTGAAGGTGTGCGAACTGCTCGCCAACGTTGCGGCCTTTCGATGCGGACACAGCATTCAGCACTTCCGGCAGCACTTCCGGCTTAATCGAATCCAGAAGGTATAGATGAATTCGGTTGTGAATTTGCCATGTCTCGATCAGTTGCGATTCCATAGCTATTTGTGCGGCTCGCGCTGGTGGCTTTCACCTCTGTCAGTTTGTCGCGCTTATTTCCAAATTGTTTAATGAAACGAGTTATGAGAAACGAGTTGAAAGTCTTGTTACTGCGAGAGAGCGCATCATAGCCGCGCAACCCGAAAAAATCCAAGATCGTGACGTAGAGGAATTTCCCTGAGGGTGATAAATTGCGGCGCGTCGAACCAATCCAGCCTGCGAGTTAAAAAACTATGGTTAAAAAATCGCTTTCACTTTGCACGTTGTTTGTTTCTATCTCCCTGCTGTTATTGCATCGCACGGACGCCTCGTCACAGATTGACTTTGATCTATTGATTGCCGGAGGCCGCATCGTGGATGGCACGGGCAATCCGTGGATTGTCGCTGACCTCGCCGTTAAAGATGGCCGCATCGCTGAAATTGGCAAACTCGATTCAAAACGTGCTGCGCGCGTGATTGATGCCAGCGGGTTGATCGTCGCACCCGGCTTCATTGACGTTCACACGCACATTGAAGGGGGCATCAATGAACTGCCGGCGGCGGAA
Source organism: Blastocatellia bacterium (assembly GCA_039922135.1). GTDB lineage: Bacteria > Acidobacteriota > Blastocatellia > RBC074 > RBC074 > RBC074. The sequence continues at coordinate 12,486 of JBDSAM010000152.1, read as the reverse complement.
AACTTTCTGCGAATGGGCGTGACGTCCGTCGTGACGGGCAATTGCGGCAGTTCGGCGCAGAACCTGGGCGAATGGTTCGGGCGGCTGGAACAGAAAGGCGTTTCGATCAACGTTGCTTCGCTGGTGGGGCACAACACGGTTCGCCACACAGGGATGAATGGTGATTTTGATCGCCCGCCAACAGCCGACGAATTGCAAAAAATGCGCGGGCTGGTGGATCAGGCAATGCGCGATGGCGCGGTTGGCTTTTCAACCGGCCTGGAATACGTGCCTGGAACGTATGCGAAAAGTGACGAGATTTTTGCGCTGGCTAAAGTCTCAGCCGGGCATGGTGGCCTGTACGCCACGCACATGCGCAATGAAGACGCGACCATCGAAGATGCCATCAGGGAATCATTGGCCGTTGGCGAACAAGCGGGCTGTCCGGTTGAAATTTCGCATTTCAAGATTTCCAGCAAAAGCCGTTGGGGCGCAAGCGCCATCACTATCAAGATGGTTGAAGAAGCCCGCGCTCGCGGACAACAGGTGACTGTGGATCAATACCTCTACCCCGCATCCAGCACTGGCATCGGCATCCTGTTTCCTTCGTGGGTGTTCGACGGCGGGGCTGAAAAGACCAAAGAGCGATTGAATGACAAGGCCACACGCCAGCGCCTTCGCCGCGAGATGATCCAGAAGGCCGAGCGCGGCGGCTTTGCGGATTTTGCGTTTGCCTTTGTCGCCAATTATCAAGCCGACCAATCCATCAACGGCAAGAACATTGCCGAAATCACCAAACTCAAAAAACAGAAGACCGACGCCGATTCGCAAGCCGAACAGGCCATTGAAATTCTGCAAGCAGGCGGTGCGCAGATGGTTTTGCAGAAGATGTCGGACCAGGATGTAGATCGAATTTTCCGCCAGCCATTCACGATGGTGGCGTCCGACGCGGGCGTGATTGACTTGCTGAGCGCCAGCATTCCGCACCCGCGCGGCTTCGGCAACAACGCGCGCGTGCTGGGCTTGTACGTCCGCGAAAAGAAGCTGGTCGGGTTGGAAGAGGCCGTGCGCAAAATGACTTCGCTGCCAGCCGGGACGTTCAAGCTGTGGGATCGCGGCTTGCTGCGTCCGGGAATGGCGGCGGACATCGTGGTCTTTGATGAAAAGACTGTTGGCGACCGCGCGACCTTCTCGCAGCCGAAGCAATATGCCGCCGGATTTAACTACGTCATCGTCAACGGGCAGGTCGTCATCGAAAAGGGAAGCCACAACGGAGCGAAGCCGGGAAAGATTCTGCGTGGGCAAGGAACGAAGAGTCGGTAATTTAATCGCACGTTGACCGTTTGCTCGCTGGGCAAGGGCTTTTCGAGTCACTGGCCCAAGCCGTTGACAGAAGACAGCGGCTGAGGCTGAATCTTGCCGTCCGCACAAATCAATCCATTCAAATCAGGAGAATAGAATTTATGACGCTGACTCTGTTCATCCGCAGTCTGTGCCTGTTGGTCATAACTGCCACAATCGCGCTGGCGCAAACCCAGGTGACGATTAAACCGGGTCGTGATCCCAAACAGCAGATTGATGAAGATTACACGCGCAAGATTCGCGAATATACGACGGAAGGCTTCTTCAATTCGCCGCTGACTGATTACCTGCCAGCTTCATCAAAAGTGCCGACGCCAAAAGCAGTGCTCGGGGATGTGGCGGGCGCGCCGAATAAGCTGCCTTACTCGGCTGAAGTCTATCGTTACTTTCGGATGCTCGCAGCAGCTACACCACGCGTCAAAGTCGTTTCCATCGGCACCACTGAAGAAGGCCGCGAGATGATCGCCGTCGCCGTCAGTTCTGAAGCCAACATGGCCAAGCTGGAGGAGAATCGTGCGCGGTTAAGTAAACTGGCTGACCCGCGCTTGATCAATCTGAATGATGATGAAGCCGAGCGGGTGATTGCCGATTCTGTGCCGGTCTATTACCTAACCGGCACGATTCATTCTCCTGAAACCGGTTCGCCCACGGCGTTGATGGAACTGGCTTACCGGCTGGCGGTGGATGACAGCGAATACATCAAACACATTCGAGACAATGTCATCACGCTGATTACGCCCGTGGTTGAAGTGGATGGGCGCGATCGGATGGTGGACATTTATAACTGGCATCTGGCGAATCCGGGCAAGAACTGGCCGAACCTGATTTACTGGGGCCATTACGTTGCGCACGATAACAATCGCGATGCGATGGCATTGTCGTTGAAGCTGACGCGGAACGTGCTGGGCACTTATATGCAATGGAAACCGCAGGTCTTGCACGACCTGCACGAATCGGTCGCGTACCTGTACGACAACACGGTCGGCGACGAACCGTATAACGCCTGGCTGGATCCGATTCTGACGAACGAATGGCAGTTGATCGGCTGGAACAATGTTAACGAGATGACGAAATTTGGCATGCCCGGCGTTTTCACGCACGGCAACTTCGATACCTGGTCGCCCAGCTATCTGATGTTCATTGCCGCATCGCACAACGGCATCAGCCGCTTGTACGAAACCTTCGGCAACGCAGGCGCGGACACTGTCGAACGCACGCTGTCGGCCAGCGATTATTCGCGCACCTGGTACAAACAGAATCCCCCGCTCCCCAAAGCCACCTGGTCACAGCGCAATAACAACAATTACCAGCAGACGGGCATTCTGGTGTCGCTGGCGCAGTTTGCTTCGAACAAGCAGTATTTCCTGCGCAACTTTTATCTGAAGAGTAAGAACTCGATCTTGAAGCCGAAAGTGGCGGGCCCAGCGGCTTACGTCTTTCCGGGCGATGATCCGCGGCCGGGCGGACAGGCGGAATTATTGCGGACGCTACAAGCGCAAGGGTGCGAGATTCATCGCGCTACCGCGCCATTTACGGTGACGCTGCCCGCGAAAAAGAAACCGGCGCAACGCGGCGAGAGTACAGTTGCCGCCAGTAACAGCGATGCCAACGGAAATGGCGGCGGCGAAAAACCGCCAGCGAAGCCACCAGAGAAACCGGCAGACACGACGCGCCAGTTTCCGGCAGGCAGCTACATTGTACGAATGGATCAACCATACAGCCGCATCGCCGATATGATGCTGGATTATCAGTACTGGGCGGCGAACGATCCGCAGAAGAATATTTATGACGACACCGCCTGGACCTTCGGCGAATTAGGGAACGTTCAGGTCGTCCGCGTGACCGATGTCAAAGTGCTGGATGCGACGATGGAACGAGTGACAGCGGATGTGAAAGCGGCGGGCGGCGTTAACGCCAGCGGTTCCATCTATGTTGTCAATCACAACGCCGATAACGCGCTGGTCACGCTGCGTTATAAATTCAAAACCGCGCAATTCGATGTTGCCGAAGAACCGTTTGAAGTCGCTGGGCAAAAATTCAATCGGGGTTCTTTCATCATCAAAGGCGTGAATGCCGGCGAGATTGATCGCGCTGCTGGCGAACTGGGGCTGAAGTTTACGGCAATGAATTCCGCGCCTTCGGTCAAAACGCATCCGGCAAAAGCGGCGCGCATTGCGCTGATGCATACTTGGCTGAGCACGCAGGATGAAGGTTGGTGGCGGCTGGAGTTCGACAAATACGGCGTGCCCTACGATTACATCAGCACGCAGGATGTCGCCAAAGACAGCAAGCTGAGGGACAAATACGACGTGATCATCTTTGCTCCCGTCGGTCGCGCCAACCCACAAGCAATCGTCAGCGGCATGCCGATGTTTGGCAATCCGCTGCCGTGGAAGGTGACTGCGCTGACGCCCAATCTGGGCAAGACGGCTGAGACTGACGATATGCGTCCGGGCTTGGGCTGGACGGGGTTGGAGAACTTGCAGAATTTCGCGCGGCAGGGCGGATTGCTGATTACGGCGAACGACACGGCCAATTTCGCTGTCAGCTTCGGCTTCACGCATGGTGTTTCCATCACGCCGCCGCGAGCGCTGCGCGCTACCGGCACGGTGGTGCGTTCGCGGATGGTGGATGCAGCCAGCCCGATTGCATATGGCTACACCGACCGGCTGGCGATCTTTTGCCAAACCGGGCCGATCTTTAACGTCAGCAATGTCGTTGGGGGCAGAGGCGGGCGTCGTGCTGGTGGCGATGAAGGAACCCGTCTGACTGGCCGCGGTTCGGCTGATGACCCCGACACTGTGCAGAATCGCGCTCCTGTCGAAATTCCAGAAGAACCAAGAGCCGAAATCTGGGAAGCCGCAACGCTGACCGCTGAACAGCTTCGCAATGGCGTCGGGGTAATCCCGCCAGGGGCCAGGCCGCGCGTCGTGCTTCGTTATGCCGACATGCGCGATCTGGCCGTTTCCGGCTTACTGGAAGCAGGAAACGAGATTGCCCAGCATGCCGCCGTGATTGATGTTCCCGTAGGCCAGGGCCACGTTGTGTTGTTTTCCAACAACCCGTTCTGGCGCGCCGAAACCCAGGGCAGCTACTTCCTGGTTTTCAACGCGATACTAAATTTCGATCAGTTGAACGCAGGCAGGAAAGTGGCTGAAAAATAAACTAGCCAATCCGGTTGCACGGCGGGCAATCCGATCGCCCGTCGCGCAATTCACATTGCTTTACGATACCCCCGAAATAATGAAAGAGTGGAACAGGTTGCCAACCTGTTCCACAGATTTTTTGAGGAGTCGTAATGTTCATCGGTCATTTTGCGGTCGGGTTCGCATCTAAACGGTTTGCTCCACAAGCTTCGCTGGGCGTGCTGATGGCCGCGCCGATATTGTTGGATTTGCTCTGGCCCATATTTCTGCTGACCGGACTGGAACGGGTTCGTATTGCGCCCGGCATTACAGCCCTCATGCCTTTAGACCTGGAGTACATGCCTTACTCGCACAGTCTGGCGATGTCCATTGTGTGGGCCTTGTTGTTTGCAGGGGGATACTGGCTGTTGACGCGCTACCGGGCGGGCACAGTGGTGATTGCGGTCGGTGTCTTCAGTCATTGGGTGTTGGACTTCGTCACGCATCGGCCTGACTTACCGCTTTATCCCGGCGGACACGCTAGGTTCGGACTGGGATTGTGGCATTCGATTATCGGCACGCTGCTGATCGAAATCCCGATGTTTATCGCAGGCGTCTGGCTGTACATCACAACGACACGGCCCAAAGGGATCGTCGGGGTTTTAGCTCTGTGGGGATTGGTCGCATTGGCGGCGCTGATCTACGCGAATGGATTGCTGGGGCCTCCTCCTGCGAATGAGCGCGCGCTGGCTTGGTTTGCCCTGACAGCCTGGATCGTGCCGCTGTGGGCGTGGTGGATTGATCGCCAGCACGAAGTGAATCTATAAAATTCAAGAAAATTCTCCCACAAAGACACACGAAGTTGCACGAAGGCAGAAAGAACGCTTCTGATTAGCCGGGTTGTTTTTCTTTGTGGTTCTTGGTGCAGCTTCGTGGGAAAACATTTTCTTAAAGTCGATAGATAACGTCGAGTCGCGATGTGTCTGCCTTATGTATTTAATTGATGGCAACAATGTGATTGGCCAACGGGGCAAAGGCTACGAAAGCTGGTATCAGGACAAGCCCGGCGCGCGTCGCCAATTCCTGAATGATCTGGCGGCGTTGGCAAAGGCAAAGAAGCTGCGGTTGACAGTGGTCTTTGACGGCGCGCCTGACCTGAGCTTTCCTGACGGTTCCAGTTTTCGCGGCGTCAAGGTCTTTTACGCGCGGCAGGGTTCCGACGCCGATACGCGCATCGTCGAGATGGCCGAAGCCGAACGCAACAAGAAAAATCTGCTCGTTGTAACTTCGGACAGAAAGCTGACCGACCGCGTTCGCGTCTGCGGCGTGCGCGTCATGCGTTCGGGTGAGTTCAGGAAAATGATGGATGACGCCAGTGCCACTGTCACTCAAAGCGAGTCGCAGATAAAAAACGAAGAAACAGGCGACTGGTTGCGCTACTTCGGCGTTGATGATGCGGATGATGAAGAGTGAGATTGTTTATTGCGCTTTTGCCGTCAGTGTCACAAGCGCATCATCACCCGTCATCGCGCGTTTTTGTTGCTTGCTGCTTGTCATGGACACTTGCCGCCAAATAAAATGCCTCCTGTTCAACTCTCATCTCCCCGATCATAACCATTTCTCAACCTCCCCAGGGTGATTCCATGCAAGGATTGAAAGTTTTACTCGTTGAAGATGACGGCGACATGCGTGGCCTGTATTGCTTTCTGCTGGCCAGTGAAGGCTACCAGGTAAAGGCAGTGCGGAACGGCCTGGAGGCAATCAAGGAGATGGAAGCGAACCGGCCCGACGTGGTGGTGACGGACATCGCGATGCCTGTATTCGGTGGCCTGGAACTGATCAAGGCCATTAGAGCGCATGACGAACTCTCTGACTTGCCCATTCTGGCAGTCACGGCTTTCAGTGAACACTTCCACGAACGCGCGCTGGAGGTGGGAGCGGATGAGGCGATTGGAAAGCCGACCGACGTTGAAGCACTGTGCCAGGCGATTCGCGGCGTCGTGTCCAGATCGCACCCATAAGCGTTGTGGGGCGAGCGGTGGGATGTAATTGAAAAGTGGGCAGTACCTGGATTCTGCTGAGCTGAAGCAGGAACGCTCAAACCGCCATGCCTCAAGCCCATTCAAGGAAGGCACTCTTGCCGCCGTCTTTTCCAGCCTCTACAATCTACCTGCCTTCAAACAATCAACTGCGGAACCATTATCGCAACGCATGCGGATTACCCCGAAAGGATTCACCTTATGAACCGGATGACCAAACGTTCGCTCTTTGCTTTTCTGCTATTTGTTACTATGGCCACAATGTTGGCATTGAATTACCGTACGCCGGCCAATGCCGCCGCGAATGGCATCGCTGATAAATCGTCAGATGAGGATAGTGTAACGGCCAAACCTGCCAAGCGTGTACAAGCCACTCCGACTTTCAACAAAGAAGTTTCACGCATCTTTCAGAAGAACTGCCAGACTTGCCATCATCCGGGCGACATCGCACCTTTTTCAATGATGAGCTATCAGGAAACGCGGCCTTGGGCCAAGTCCATCCGCGAAGCCGTCATCGTGCGCCGCATGCCGCCGTGGAAGCCGCAGCCCGGCTGTGGTGATTTCCGCGATGCGCGATCACTGACGCAGGAAGAGATCAACACAATCGTGGCCTGGGTGGATGGGGGTTCGCCGGAAGGCGCTGCGGTTGATGCGCCGCCCGCTATGGAATTCCCCGATGGCTGGCCGTTGGGCGCGCCGGATTTTGTTGCAGCGCCGGATGCCGATTTCACTCCGCCGCAGGGGCAGGACACTTATCGTTGCTTCAGCGTTCCGGTCTCATCGTTGCGCGGAGACCGCTTCATTCAGGGGCTGGACGTGCGTCCCGGCAATCGCAAGATCGTGCATCACGTCATTGCCTATCCCGATCCGGGCGGCAAGTCTATAGCGCTGGACGCCAATGAACCCGGACTGGGCTATACCTGTTTCGGCGGGCCGGGCTTCGAAATTTCGGCCAGCGTGAATGACATAATCGCGGGCAAATCGTTCATGCTGGGTGGTTGGGCACCCGGCGTGCGCGGTTACTTCGCGCCCGAAGGCGCAGGCATCAAAATGCCCGGCGGCGCGAACGATCGCGTAGTGCTTCAGGTGCATTACCATCCGACAGGTGAACCGGAAACAGACCGCACTTCGGTTGGCATCTATTTCGCCAAAGTGCCGGTGCAGAAAAATCTGCTTCTGCTGCCGCTGGTCAACCAGAATTTCACCATTCCCGCAGGCGCGAAAGGCTATCAGGTGACGCAGAATTTCGATGTGCCTTCGTTGATAGCTGGCAAGATCGTCGGCATGACGCCACACATGCATCTGCTGGGCAAACAGATCAAAGTTGAAATCACGCGCCCGAATGAGCCGACACAGTGTTTGATCAACATACCGAGCTGGGATTTCAACTGGCAGGGAGCATATCTGTATCAAACGCCAATCAGCGCGCCGGGCGGTTCGCGCGTCAAACTGACCTGTACCTATGACAATTCCACTGACAATCCGCTGAACCCAACCAATCCGCCGAAGGCCGTCAAGTGGGGAGAAATGACCACGGACGAGATGGCGCTGGCGTTTATAGCCTTCACGACCGATTTATTTTCCATTACGCCTTCGACGCCGCAGTTGGCCAACGTGTTGATTGATGACAAGGGCCAACTGTCTGTCAGCGGCTCAGGTTTCCAGATTGCCGCTGACATCGAAATCAATGGCCACAGTCTGCGCGATAGCAGCGAGGACGTTGCGACGCTTTCAACGAAGCTGATCTCGCCGGAACTGTGGAAGGTGTACGCTCCACCGGGACAAGCTGTGAACATTACAGTCATAAACCCGGACGGTGTGCGAACGGCAGCACGTTCGTTCACGCGCGCTGGAACTGCGAATTCATTGGCGACGGTTTCGGCTGCCAACTTCTCTGCTGACGCGCTTGCGCCCGAAGCCATCGCCGCCGCGTTCGGTGCCAATCTGGCGACGGCGACAGCCATCGCCAATTCGACGCCACTGCCCACGGAACTTGCGGGCACACAGGTGCGCGTCAATGGCGTGCTGGCGCCGTTGTTCTTTGTTGCGCCTGGGCAGATCAACTTCCTGGTTCCATCTGGCGTGCAAACGGGCAGCGCCGTGATCGAAATTATTTCGGCCACCGGCGCGATCTCGCGCGGCGCGGTCAACCTGGCGTCTGTTGCGCCCAGCTTGTTTACATCAAACGCTTCCGGCACGGGCGCTCCCGCTGCTGTTGCAACCAAAGACGGAGTGAACTTTATCGCCGTGGGCAATGCAGACGGCTCAGCCAATCCGCTGGATGTTGGTGATTATTTGGCGCTGTTCGGCACAGGCCTGCGCAAAGCCTCCCTCAGTGCTGTCAAAGTGACCATTGGCGGGCGCGAAGCTGCGGTGCAGTTCATCGGTGCGCAGGGAGGCTTTGCCGGACTTGATCAGCTCAACATGCAGATTCCTGCGGGCGTTACTGGCGTCGTTGATCTGGTTGTTTCGATCAATGGAAAGGCGGCGAATGTGGTGAAGGTAAGAGTCAGGTAAAGACGTCACAGCAAGAGTTTTTGTTGGAAGGGGGGGCACATTATTCAGAGCCTACCCTTTCACGAAGACGATTATTGAAGGCTTCAACAAGTAAACTTATGGAACAACCAATCTGGAACTTTGAGCAAGAACCGACCGAAGAGCCGATGGATGAAACCAGCGTCAACCTGCGCGCCTACTTCGACCGGATGGATGACGGCAAGATGCAGCAATATTTGCCTGCGTGGACGGATGAGGAAGTCATGGCGTGGGAGGATAATTTCCGCGATGATGGCGAATTTATGATGTTCTGTAGTGAGCGCGAAGTAGACGTCACTGAATACCGGAAAGTGTTGGAAGAATGCATCCGCTATCGCGACCGCGTGCGAGGAACGCTGTTGGGGTAGGGACAGTTTCGTACAGAACCGGGAGAGCGGTAGCGACCGGGTCATCTCGTGAGATGTGCTCTTGCAGCCCGGTCGCTACCGCTCCCGGTTCTGTACCATCTCAGTATTCGCACAATCCGCTGTGAACGACGTAAGGCTTCGGGTTTTTGAAGCTATCGGCTGCATGGCATTCGCTGCATATTGGCGCGCGCAGAATTCGACGGTGGCGGATCGTTGGATTGGTTGGCGGGTTGGCTCCGGCGACGGCGTGAATCTGATGGCAGCTCAGGCAAGTGATGTTTTCTTCGCCATTTACGGCAACGTCCCGCACGTTGCGCCAAATATGCCGGTCTCCCGCGTTTAGCTTTTCGTCATCCGCCTTGGCCCAATTGACCATCAGGTCCTGAAACAGATTGTCACCGGGAACGAAATTGTTTGGATATGGCAAGCCCGTTGAGCGCGATTTGCTTTCGCGCAGATGGCATTGCGCGCAGAGCGAGGTGATTACTTTGACGTTGCTGCGGTTCTTTTTCGATAGCAGCACCAGGGACGTGTCATTGCCATGGTTGGGGTCAACGACGCTGTGACAGGCATAACAATCAATCCCAAACGCCGCAAACTCCTTTGTCGCCGCTTCGACGCCTGTTGCATGGCAGCCCGCGCAGTTGTTGCCGAACTTCTCCTTATCCCACGCTGGCTTATCAGCAGCTTCCCACCGTTCGACCTTGTGATCTGCGGTTAACACAGCTTTTGTATTGAGCAGCGAAAACTTGCCATAGCCTTCTTTCTTCATCAGCCGGACGTAATGACGGCTGCCCAGAAAGTATTCGATCTGCTCGGCAAGATCATTGAGCTTTGGCTGTGTTTTTAGCAGCGCGGTCAACTCCGGCGCGTCTTCGCGCTGGCGAATGGTGATGCCGTGCGCGTTGTTCTGCCAGGTTGCGCCAATGGTGTTGCGGTGGCAGAAGAGGCATTCATCGCCGTGTACATATTCGGGCACAGGTTTGCCCGCGTGATTACCGCCCCAAACCGCCGGATCCAGCTTCTTCGTTTGCTGGGCGGGACTTTTTGCGGTTGGCTTATCTTGCGAACTGCTTGTCTTCACGCTTGCTGCTGATGGGTGGAAACCGAATACAGTAAAGAAGGTGCTTGCGGTCAAAAGAAGCATGAAAAGTTTGGCGGCAATCACGGTCCTGACGTTGCTCTTCATAAGCTTCAGTGTCCTTTCTTTAACTCTTCGTTCAGCGTGTTCAGAAACGCCACCAGCGGCGCGATTTCTGCTTCCGTGATTAAGATTCTTCCCAGGCCTTCGTCGCCTTCGCGCACGCGTCCGGCGCGGGCCATTTTGCTCAGCCGGATCATTTCACTCATGACAACATCAAGCGTAGCCACTGATCCGTCGTGAAAGTAGGGCTGGGAATATTTCAGATTGCGCAAGGTAGGGGTTTTGAAAGCTGCGGTCATTCGTTGCAACAAGTGGTCATCGTTTTCGCCCGCGCGCCGCAGCGTTGATGTCTTCAGATCAACGAAGTTCCAGAATCCCAGATCCACCAGATTGGGTTTGCCGATGGCGGGAATTTCTCGAAGTTGAGCGGACGGCCTGTGGGCAATGGCGGCGGTTGGAATCTGCATATCGGCGAACTTTCCTTCGCCGTGAACGCCATCGTATTCGCGCTGGCTGATGCCGATGTTGTGAAACGAAAAATCCGTGAACAACGGCGGTGTGTGACAAGCTACACAATTGCCCACGCTTTGCGCGCCGTCCGTGCGCATGAAGATTTTCAAGCCAGCGAGCGCCATGCCGTCAAACTCCTTGGTCAGCTTAATCGCTTCTTTGGCTTCGAGCGAACTGATTTGTGCAAGCAGTTTTGATGTGAAGGCCACGCCGCTTTCACCCGCCGCCGATTTGCGCTCTAAGCCGTTGGCAGTGATGAATCGGTCGTACGGTGCGTCCTGGCGGCTGTTGAGTGTGCGCACGAAATCGGCGACGGCTTTGGCGATCAGATCAATTATCTGTTCGCGGTTGAGCTTTTCCGGCTCAACGTCAAACGCCGCTTTGAACTGCTGCGGATAATTGCTTGCTGCCCCTTCACCCTTATCGTTCAGCACAACGGCGCGTACGCGGTCGAGTGCCTGGGTTTCTTCGCCCGGCAACCATCCCATCGGACGCCCGCTGAACGTGCCTTTGACCAAATCTTCCAGCGAACCGAACTCGCCATCGTAATGCAGGCGCGGCGTCTGGGCGGCGTCCAGAATCGTCGGCGCATTGCGCAATCCCAGCCGGCGCGGGTCTTGCGAGCGATAGGAAACCCAGCTTCGATTGAAGAAGTCGGTGTAAGCGCGCCAGCCTTGCGGGTCTTCGTCGAGCAGATGGCAGTGGGCGCAATTGGCAGGCAGGTCGCCTTGTGGCGTCGAGAAGCGGTCGTCCCGGAACAATCGCTCGCCCAGTTGAACGACGGCGGCGTGATCTTCTTTTCGTTGTTGCTGCCCCGACGATTGGCGCGCGAATATGCCCGCCAATCCGGCGGCGATGAAGACCGCGAACAGAACTGCGATTAATCGTTTCAACATTATTCTTTGCGCGCGAGACCTTCGATAACTTCGATGCGAATTTTGTCAGGCCCTTCAATGAAAGCGTATTTGATTTTGCCGCCAGCCACAGACTTGATTTAATCGGTCACTGTGACGCCATTCTTGCGCAGCGTCTCCAAGCTTTCCGTCAGATTCTCGAAGCTGAAGCCGATGTGATCTACGACGTGGCCTTTGGTGGATTCAAGCTCAACCTTGCCTTTCCAACGGTCGGGGTAATCTTTCTTCAGATATTCGGCGGGGAAGATAATGATGTTGACGTTGTCCATCATTAGCGAAACCGATGGGCCGATCTGATAGCCCTTGTACATGCGCGGTTCGCGTGAAGTGGGAATGCGGCCACGCGCGCCGAAATGCTTGATGTACCATTCGCCTGCGGCCACGGGGTCGGCGCTGAACAGGTGCAGATGGCCGAAATTGTGATGGCGCGCAGTGTTCAATTCGATCAGCGCCTTGTCCGGGCTTTCGACGTAGGCGTAATAAAACAAATCCTTCGCGCCCGCGTTGCCG
>JBDSAM010000151.1:0-6675 GCA_039922135.1 Blastocatellia bacterium | reverse complement strand
GGAAACAAGATGCAGATTCGCGTCAACGTCTGCGGCGAGATGGGATCGAATCCGGCGCAGGTGATTATGCTGCTGGGATTGGGGCTGCGCGATTTGAGCATGACGCCCAGCGCTATTCCCGCCATTCGCCGCCTGGTTCGATCAATCAAACTGACTGATGCTGAAAAATTCGCGACGCACGCCATGTCGCTGAATACGCCCGCCGAAGTCCACCATTACGTGCAAATTCATCTGTCTGACCTTGGCGCAGAATTCATAGCTGCTGCGCATTTTGGTTGACCTATTTTTCGCTGATTTGCTCAATGGCTTGGATGCTCTGGCCGAACTGTTGCGCGGAATGCACGTGCCAGCGGTGATCATCGCGAACGGGGAAGTCTTCCCGGTAATGGCTACCGCGACTCTCCGTGCGCCACAACGCGGCTTCGGTCATCAGGCGAGCAAGCATTGCGAACTTGCGAGTTCGCTGATTAACGTTCTCTTCCGTCATTCGCGTCAACTCTTCAACGGCGACCTTCAAGTCCTCAGCGCGGCGAATCAAGCCAACCTTCCACCACATCAATTCCTGCACTCGGGATTTCGTGCGTTGATCCAAACGCCATTGAGACAGATCAAATTCCGACGGTCCGGCTTCGGCTTTACCAGGCAAGAGCAATGAATCTTCTAGCGCCGCGGCGCCAGCCCGCGCGCCGAAGACCAACCCTTCAAGCAATGAGTTACTGGCCAGCCGGTTCGCGCCGTGAACACCCGTGCAGGCCACTTCACCGGCAGCGTATAAGCCCGGCAAGCTGGTGCGTCCGTGCGTGTCAGTGCGCACGCCGCCCATCACGTAATGCACGGCAGGGCTTATCGGCATTTGATCTTTCGACAAATCCAGGCCGTAGCGCAGACAAGTTTCGAAGATGCCTGGAAACCGTCCCCGCACAAATCCGGCATCCAGATGCGTCAGGTCCAGATACATCCAGCGCGTATTTGTCCGCGTCATCTCTGCCACAATCGCCCGCGCCACGATGTCACGTGGAGCAAGTTCAGCGCGTGCATCATAGTTTTTGGCAAACGCCTCGCCGTCGTGATTGCGCAGGATCGCGCCTTCGCCACGCAGGGCTTCCGACAGCAGAAAGCGCGGTGCATCGGGCAGGGCCAAGGCTGTTGGATGAAACTGCACGAACTCCAGATCGCACATCATCGCTCCGGCTGCATAAGCCATCGCCATTCCATCGCCTGTCGCCACGCTGGGATTGGTCGTCTGCGCAAACAATTGCCCCGCACCGCCCGTCGCCAGCACCACCGCGCGCGCAAACATTTCGCGGCGCACGCTTTCGTCCGGGTCAATAAACTGCACGCCAATGCAGCGCCCATCTTCCACCGTCAGACCAATCGTCGCCGCGTGCGCGGTCAGTTGGATGCTGGGATGTTTTTTGGCTGCGGCAATCAATGCCCGAACGATCTCGCGCCCTGTCGAATCGCCGTGCGCATGCAGGATGCGCCGTCGCGAATGCGCCGCTTCGCGCGTGAAAGCCAGTTCGCCGCCTTCGCGGTCGAACTGCGCGCCCCATTCGATCAGCTCGGTGATGTAACGCGGCCCTTCTTCAACCAGTACACGAACGGCCTTTTCATCGCACAAGCCCGCGCCAGCGATGAGCGTGTCTTCAATGTGCAGATCAATCTCGTCGTCGTCCGACAGGGCAACGGCGACGCCACCTTGCGCGTATTCGGTGTTCGATTCGTCCAGGCGATCTTTGGTCAAAACCGTGACGCGGCCTTCCTGGGCTAATTCCAGCGCGGCACGCAAGCCTGCAACGCCGCTGCCGATCACAATATAGTCAGTAGGTGATTGCATAAAACCAGTGCCTGTCTTTCAAACTCAATTCCCGTAAACCCGATCTTCGATCAGCAACTTCACAAGCGCCGCGTTGCCATCGGCGTCAACTTTCAATTCGACGCGGGCATCGCCCAGATGCTCCCGCAAATCCTTGTTAATCACGTCACGCTTACTTTCGGGAATGTAAAACTGCTCAATGCCGTATTCGATCCGTCCGCCAACGTAACGTCCGCGGATCACCATGCGGTTTTCTGGCAATGATGTCGGCAATGAAGATGCCAATTCAACCGGATGCCAGAGGCCGTCATCCTGCCGTTCGACAATCGCGTAAACAATGCCTCCTGGGTTTGGGTCAGTGTTTGGTTCGCCTGCGTTTCGAGGAAAGCCTCCGTTGCTGCTGATTTCATAACCAAGTGTGACGTAATAACCGCTGAGGATGCTGTACGGATCAACGGGTTGAACTTTCAGAACCACGCTGCGTCCGGTCGTGCGCGCGATGAATTGTTGTGCCGACACGCCTATAAGAATTAAAAGCTGAAGCGCGAGCGCGAGCGCAAACCAAAGAGCCGTTTTGTTTCTCACGCCGCCACCTCCTTTCGCCGCAGGAACTTTTCGTACGCAATTCCGGCCACAATCGTAATTGTTCCGCAGACGATGAACGCCAGCGATTTCAGCAACAACGAAGTCTCGTATTCAAGAAACCGTGACAGCACCAATAACGCCAGAAAAAGCGTGCCGAGCCAGAACGCCGAGCGCCGCTCATCCAAAATGCCTTTTCCGATGCCTATAGCCGCGATGATCAACGCCGCCAGATTGCCGAAGATAGGCAGTACAGCAGGCCGTTGACTGCTCAACACCATTCCCAAAACCACCATCAAACAAGCCATCGCAAGGCCAGTGAAAATTATGCGCTGCTCACCGTTCATCTGCCGCCACATCCGCCCGCCCAGGATTGCACTAGCCAGTACCGCAGCGGTCGATGGAACTAGCCACAGCCCGCTTACTGAAAGCTCATCTCTGCTCCATAAACCATGGAACGAACCAATGTAAGCGCAGGCTGCGATGGCCAACCCCCCTAGAACTGCAACGGCATTTCCAAGCTCTGGCCGGTTTTGCGTAACGCGATGGTATTCGCCCGCTGTCCAGGAGAAAAA
This sequence comes from Blastocatellia bacterium, assembly GCA_039922135.1. GTDB lineage: Bacteria > Acidobacteriota > Blastocatellia > RBC074 > RBC074 > RBC074. Next base: position 3,702 of record JBDSAM010000151.1, on the reverse strand, counting down.
ACCGCCTGCCGCCATCGCGACCAAACTCAGGCGACCGGAGTTGCTGGCATTGCCCGCCAGGTAGGTCATGGCGCTAATAAGGCCGGCGAATGTCAGCGCATAAAGCGCGCGAGAACGCGTGAAGACGCCAAGCGGCAAAAAGAAAATCGCCAGCAGGAACGGATAGACCGTTGCCAGCCGTTCGTGGTGATCGTCGGCAAAACCAGCGAACCAGATGAATGAAAGCGCTAGCGCCAGCGCCCCGATTAACCAGCTTCTTACCGCCCAAGCCATCGCCAGTGATCCAATCGCCCACACGGCGTATGCGTTATGCCATGTGCCGCTGATGTTGAAGATTTGCGCCAGCAGACCGATGTTGGCTCCAAAAATCAAACAGCCGCAGAAGATCAGTGCATGGCCCAAGCGGGGAGAGTTGCGGTGATATCTAAGCCAGTAACCGGCCAGATGACATCCCAGCAGCGCCGCAAACAACAAAACTACTTTGATGAATGTTGGCAGAAGTTCCCAATTGGCCGCTACCAAACTGATCACTCCTCCACCCACCAGCAAACCGCCGATGGTGAAGATAACCGCAGCCAGCCTTCGCGAAGATTCATTGCCAAGCTGATCCAATTCATAAATCGCGTTCAGGCGTTGCGCGGCTTCTTCCGCCAATATGCCTTGATCAATCCAGGAATTCAGTTCGCCCTTCAGCGCGCTGCGGAATAATGGAGATTGATTTGGAGGAGTTGTCATTGGTTAACCTTTGGTCTGTTTCGCCATTGGCTTGATGCCGCGCGGCCAATTGCCCGCAGGCCGCTGAAATGTCCTGTCCGCGCGGGCGGCGAATGAATGCAGGCACGGCTTTATCCACCAGAATCTTTTGAAATGCCAACAGACGTTCCATTGGCGAAGCGTTGTATGGCAGCTCTGGCGCTGGGTTATGCGGAATCAGATTCACTTTGGCGCGGATGCCGTTCAGCAATCGCACCAATCGCCGCGCGTCTTCGTCGCTGTCGTTGACGCCGCTGAGCATCACGTATTCAAACGTCAGCCGTTCGCGTTCATCCAGCGGATATTCGCGGCAGGCCTCCATCAGCGCTTCAAGCGAGTACTTGCGGTTGATCGGCATCAGATCGCTGCGTTGCTCTTCAGTGGTGGACGAAAGCGAAATCGCCAGATGCGGACGAACAGATTCATTGGCGAATTCGTAAATGCGCGGGACTATTCCTGAAGTTGAAACCGTCATGCGCTTCGGGCTGATGCCTAATCCTTTGTCGTCGGCCATGACGCGGATGGACGTGATCACTTCATGGTAATTCAAAAAGCTTTCGCCCATTCCCATAAAGACCAGATTGGTGCCGTGCGGTAACTCCGCGCCTTCCCCATAAACCTCGTTCAGCACGATGGTGACTTGAGAGATGATTTCGCCCGCTGGCATATTCCGTTTAACGCCGAGTTGCGCGGTCATACAGAACTTGCAGCCGACCGCGCAGCCGACCTGGCAACTGATGCAGATGGTATCGCGGCGCTCTTCGGGCATAAAGACGGCCTCGGCTTCGCGCCCATCGGCCAGACGCAGCAGGTAACGGCGCGTGCCATCGGTTGAATAAAAAACTCGCTCGATCTTGGTTTCTGTAATTGATGCGGTTTCAGCCAGCTTTTCGCGCAAAGCTTTTGGCAGGTTGGTCATCTGCGCGAAATCCAGTGCGCGGCGTGCATAAATCCATTGGTAAAGCTGCCGCCCGCGAAATGATGGTTCGCCCAGTACAGCGGCAAATTCAATCAGTTCTTGTTCTGTTTTGCCGAGCAGAGTTGTCATTCCGGGGATTCTAAATCAGAGAGCGCGACATTGATACGGAACCGGGAGCGGTGGCGACCGGGTATTCCCCTCAGAGTGCGCTATCTGAATCTAACCGGTCGCTACCGCTCCGGTTCCGTACCGACAAGCACAGTTTGGTGATCAATCAGCCGGTGTGTTACAAAGCGCGCGCCTTTAGCAGAGCAAGTCCATCACAACAATAGGAAGTCATATGAACCAAACAGCCGCGCTGCGGCGACCGAGCATTAGCGCCTTTTTCCCAGCCTACAACGACGAAGGTTCGATTGCCGAGATGGTCAACCGGACGCTCGCGCTGCTGCCGCGATTCGCCGACGATTACGAAGTGATTGTGGTCAACGACGGCAGCCGCGATTCGACCGCAGCAATCCTGGATGATCTGGCGCGGCGTCACCCTCGCGTGCGAATCATTCATCACGCGCGCAATCGCGGCTATGGCGGGGCGCTGCGCACAGGTTTTGCGGCCGCAACCAAAGACCTGGTCTTTTACACAGATGGCGACGGGCAATATGACGTGAACGAATTGGAGAAGCTGGTGCCGCTGATGACCAAAGATGTGGATGTGGTCAACGGCTACAAGATCAAGCGTTCGGATAGCAAGCGGCGCGTCTTGCTCGGCGGCGTCTACAAACGTCTGGCGCGGATGTTTTTCCATCTGCCCATTCGCGACGTGGATTGCGATTTCCGATTGATGCGGCGGCAGGCCATTCAAGGCATCGATTTGGTTTCAACCAGCGGTGTTGTCTGCACAGAAATGGTCTACAAACTTCATCGAGCTGGATGCCATTTTACTGAAACCCCCGTTAATCATTTTCCGCGGCTGCATGGGCAATCGCAGTTCTTCACGCTGCGGCGGGTGGGAAAGACTCTGGTGGATTTCTTCGCGTTGTGGGTGAAACTGGTTCTCTGGCGGTCAAATCTTTCGTCCTCTCGCCCGGCTTCGCCGTCTTCGATGGAAATCGAAAGCTAATCAGCGCGGCTTTCTGGCAATGCAGATGGCCGACAGCCCGAAAGGAAACTTCGCTTGCGGATCGCGCAGTCTTTTAGCCTCCCACGCGAGTACGGCAGTCAACGCGCGATTGAGCCAAGCCAGATGTGGCGGCAGCGGTTTCACATCCGACCCGCTGTCGGCCAGTCCCAGTTTTTTCAGCGCCAGCCTATGGATAGCGGCAATTGGAAAGAGCAAGCTGTTCGCGTACGTCGCACGCAACACCTCGAATCCTGCCATCTTCATCTTTTCGCATAGCTCCTCAAGCTCGTATCGCCGCTGCGTCTCTAACGCTTCATCGTGGCCACTGCGCATCCAGGCGTAGGCAGCGCAGCGTACAAACGCAATTCCATCTGGCCGCAATACTCGCCACATTTCGCGTATCGCCTGTTCGTCGGAGCCTTCGCCCATAATTTGCACCAACACATCAAAGCTTGTGACCAAGTCGAAGGATTGATCGGCGAATGGTAGAACAGTGGCCGAGCCTCGGGCCAATTCCCGATGTTCACGTTCGCGGCAAAAAGCCAGTGCCGTCGAGTCGAAATCTATGCCAACCACGCGCCCTTGTCCCGCATACCGTGACAGCCATTCCAGATTTCCGCCTGTGCCGCACCCGGCATCAAGTATCGTGCACGAACGCGCAGACAGCAAAGGATCAAGCAGACTGGCCGTAATCTCTCGCATCCCGACGAACCACCAGAACTCTTCTTCCAGGCGATACAGATATTCGTAATCTTCAGTCTGCATAAACTTTCGATTTGTTGACGGGCCGCGTCTTTTACTCTCAGGCAACCTCAGGGGATATAAAGCTCCAACCACAGGGCGTAATTCAGCAGCCCCCACAACGCGCGCCCGTGATCGCGTTTGCCTGTCAGATGTTCATCAATTAACAACT
>JBDSAM010000150.1:0-4553 GCA_039922135.1 Blastocatellia bacterium | reverse complement strand
ATAGATCCGCTAGGCTGTACGAACTCCCATCGCAACACATCACCGACGTTCGCACCGGCAACCAGCGTCCATTGATGGGCCTGCGCGTCGGTTGGCGTGAAATTGTATTTGGCGGCAGGCGCAACGCATTGAGCAGGAATTGGGCCAGCCGTCATCTTGTGATCGGTGACAGTGACGTTGGGTGAGGCTGAATCAAAGCCAGGTTGTTGGCCGCTACTGGCCGCTTGTCCGCCGCTGCCTGCCTGAGTTTGAACGGCTGAACCTGCTTGGGCTATAGGCGGGGCAATGAAATAAGGCGCGGCGCTGGCGTTGGCCCGCCCTCCGAAACCGATGCCGAAAAGAGTGTTTGAATGCCAGGCGAGCGCAAATGCGAGTGCCAGAATGATCAATAGAATAAGGGCGAAGCGAGGTTGCTTTAGCATGGTGTGCCTTTCTTTTTTGGAAGCGCGAGTCGGGCGGACTATAACCAGCCAGAAGACATTTGGATAGGATTCAGCAGGATTTCAACGAAAAGGGCCAATTATTCTGATTACGGCTTTAGCTGCCGCAGGAGTTGATAGACTGCTTCAGCTTGATGCAGGCAGAGAGGCGAATTACAAGCCGCCGTCACGCGCAGGCGGTTCCCGCGACGGCCCGTGAGTGCTGGATAGAAGTTATAATTTTGCGCTTGTGTTGCCCCGCCACGGTCAATAGCAATGCGCGTGTGGATGCGCCCAGCCAAGCGCGATTCGTCGCGCAATTCGATCAAGGCTTGCGGCGCGATGCGGAAGCTGTGATTGCTTTCGCTGTAGGAATGAAATTCAATCGCGCCTTTTTGCAGCAATAGTTCGCCCGGGCAAAAGCCCTCTTTCAACTTCAGTATGCCTCCCAGATGGTGATGCTTGATTGGCAGCGTGACCGTCGCGCCCAGCGCCAGAGCACGATTCAGATGGCCAACAGTTTCGTCCTGGCCAAGCATGAAATAACTCTGGCCCAGCAGCGCTTCGGCGCGTGATTGATCGGGCGATTTGGCCAAAACCGCTTTGCTGAATATGGCGGCCTCATCGTATCGGCCTTCCCTGTATAACGCTTCCGCGCGCGCCAGGGCGTCGGGAGGCGGCATTTTGCGCGCTAGCCGCAGTGATTCGTCCGACACTTCCATAGAGGGCGAAACGACTGCGATATTTACAGAGGAAGATTTCTCTCCACTCAATTTCCACCATGTGAAAACGCCTGCAGAGATCAGCGTCAGCAGCACCAGAATGAAAAGATCACGGGCGCAGCCTTTGTGCGGGCGTTCTCTAGTCTTGCTGACGGCTCGCGCAGTTTGATTTGCATCGAACATGATGCGCGCGCGAGGCGAACGCGTCCGGCTGGCGGTTGCCATTGGCGATGGCGTGGGCGGCAGCGGCACGGGCAACGGTGCTGAGGACTCGAGAGCGGCAGTAAGTTGCCGGGCCAGTGCGCCTGCGGTTGACTGTCGCTCATCGCGCTGTTTCGACAGCGCTTGCAGCACAACTTGTTCAATCGCAGGCGAGATGTTTGGATTGAGCATGCGCAGCGATGGAGGCTTCTGATGCATGTGCTGCGCAATCAGCGCATCAAACGTTGATGAATTGAAAGGAGGGGTGCCGGTCAACATCTCGAACAGCATGATGCCCAGTGTGTAAACGTCCGAACGCCCGTCCACCTCATGCCCCAGGCATTGTTCGGGCGACATATACCGTGGCGTGCCTAAAACTGCGCCGCTCTGTGTCAGCGTAGATACTCCCGCCGCTAAGTTGCGCCAGTGGGCAATCCCGAAATCAAGCACCTTGACGCGCCAATCCGTCGCACTTTCGGCCAGCACAATGTTTTCGGGCTTCAGATCGCGATGCACGATGCCGTGCCGGTGAGCTTCATCCAGTGCCGCGCTAATTTGTTCCAGAACCTCTACGACGAAGTCCGCAGCCAGCGGCTCGCGTCCCCGCATCAATTCGCGTAGGTTACGGCCTTCGACCAACTCCATTACCAAATACACTTGGCCGTCGGCGGTGCGCCCGAAGTCGTGAATGGTGACGACGTTCGGATGTTTAAGCCGCGCGGCAGTCTGCGCTTCGCGGCGGAAGCGTTCGAGCATTTCGGCGTCGGAGGCCCAATCCGGCTGCAAGGTCTTGACCGCTACCTCGTCGCCGATCGCCAACCGCCGCGCGCGGTAGATGCTGCCGATGCCGCCTTCGGCCAAAAGGGCTTCGATCCGATATTTGCCGTCAATCACGCGTCCGACAAGCGAACCGGAGGATGCAGGTTGAGCGCCGCTTTGTGCCGCAGGTAGTTGCGCCAGCGACTGGCCACAGCGATGGCAGAAGTGCGCGGTATCCGGGTTCTGAAGTTGGCAGTTGGGGCAGAGCATCATTTTTCTTCAGCGCGGCGCTATTGCAGTCTCATCCATTTCACCATTTTAGCCCAGCCGCAATCGCCAAAAATTCCATGAACGGTTTGGCCGATTGGCAGATGCTTTCGACGCGATCCAGAAAGTCTTTGGCGCAGACTTGCTGGCGCGTGAAGATCGTGCTGCCAACGAAATCCTTGCGCTGTAAATCGGCGGCGAACGGATGGGATGGATCATACTGTTTCGGCAGCCGCGCCAGTGAATGGCCCGTCAACTTGGTTTTGGATTTGAATTGACGTTCGGTAATAGCTTTCTTCCATGCTTCAGAACGATTAGCGATGGCATCAGTAATATCGCGACGGATAGCCGTTGCCGGTTGCCATAAACCGAGCGCGAGAAAGCTTTCTTCAGACGCCAAATGCAGGTAGATGCCAGGCGTGTTTTCCTTTCCCGACTGATGAGGGAAGAACGCTGCTGCATTTGTTTTATATGGCACTTTCGATTTAGAGAAACGAATGTCGCGGTAGATGCGCAACATCGAACCGCCATTCGGCTTTGGATCGGCGATCAGGTAGGGACTGATACTGGCCAAACGCGGCCTGAACGCGGCAATGAACGCCAGCATCGGGTCGCGCACAAATTCGACGTAACGGTGACGATTCGCCTCAAACCAGTCACGATTGTTGTTGGCTTTCAACTCTTCCAGGAACGTGAAGAGCTGGGGCGAGAATCTGAGTTCTTTGGACATTTGCTTTACCCTCCGGCTTTTACCGCAGCCTGGACTTTTTCTCAGCCAACTTTTCAATGGCCTTCCATTCAGCGGCGGTTACTGGCTGCACAGACAGCCGCGAGCCACGTTTCAGTAATTCCATCTTTTCCAGTGCGGCCACTTCGCGCAAATCGCCGAGCGCCAGCGGCAAATCAAACTTCCTGACGAATTTGATGTCCACCATTTCCCAGATCGGTTTGGCCGGAGTTGCCTTTGGATCGTAATGATCATCGTTCGGATCAAGCGCGGTGTGATCGGGGTAGGCGGTCTTGACGACTTCGGCAATGCCAGCGATGCAGGGAGGCTCAGCACTGCTGTGATAGAAAAAGACCTGATCGCCCAGTTGCATCTCCTTCATAAAGTTTCTCGCCTGATAATTGCGAACGCCGCTCCAGCACGATGTCTTCTTCGGCTCTTTCGCCAGATGGTCTATTGAAAAACAGTCTGGTTCCGACTTCATCAGCCAATATCGCATTCGATATTCTCCTACTGAATTATGGGTTTGATGACGGCGCAGCGCTCAGACTCAAACGCTTGCTTTAGGCGCCCGAACATTGCTTCATCTTTGTATGCGCCGATGATTGAGCCGCCTGATCCGGCGAAGTTCGCGGACGCGCCCAGTTCGCGGGCAAGTTCCACCATCCGAATGTGTTTTGGATTCAGGTTATAGATGGTTTGGCGGGCGTCGAAGTTATGATTCATCAGCCGTCCTAATTCTTCGTAATCGCGATTCAATAAACATTCGCGGGCTTGACCGGCCAGCGCGGCCACTGTGTCCATTGCATCAATCACTTTTCGTTCGCCGCTGTCGTAGCGTTTACGAATGTCGTTGTGAAAGACTTCAGACGATTCGGCCAGCTCGGTTTGATATGCGATATACAAGGGCGGCAGCAGATTGATGTCCATTGGCTCGTATTTGCCGTGACCGTGTTCAGCCATGAATTGTTTATCGAAGTCCATGTAGGTCAGGCTTTCGTAAACCTGCGCCACGCGGTCTTGCAGGCCAGCGCCAATGCCCAGTTCGTCGCGTTCCACTGACAGAATCAAGCCGGGCAGAATCTCTCGTGGAATTGTCACGCCATAAAACCAGCACAGCGCGCGCATCGTGGCGGTGACAATGGCGCTTGACCCAGCCAACCCCACCTGGCGCGGGATGTTGGAATCGTAGCGAAGCGAAAAGTTTTCGGCAGCAAGGTTGATCTCGTGCTGCTGGCAATATTCGGCGAAGCGTTTGATGGAAGCTTTGATCAGCCGCAACCCGCCGTAATAACCATTCAGCCGTGTGTCGTATAAAAAATCTTCCATCGTGTCGAAGCGGCAGTGATCCTGTTTGGTCGGAATGATCTCCAGTTGCGGCCATTCGTAAATGACCAGGCTGGCCGCAAAGTTTTTCACGATTAGGCTGATGGTTTTGCCGTTGTAACCGTCGGAAGG
>JBDSAM010000149.1:0-11053 GCA_039922135.1 Blastocatellia bacterium | reverse complement strand
GACTCTTTCGGCATCAACGACCGCATCAGCCGGTAGAAGGTTTCGTAACTGCGCTGCGAATGCATGATGTTCAGCAGGAAGCTGCCCACCAGCACGACGAACGAAAAGAACGACAGCATGATATTGAACGCAATGGCCGAAGCGTTGACATAGGTTTCCGTCGAGGTCAGTTCGTAAATCGCCGGCCACATTTTTTTGAAAAAGAGCAGGCTGCCGCGCACGTAAAATTTCAACCCGCGCCCCACCTTCTGTGTGCCCGGCGCGGTGTCAATTGGCACGGTCGCGCCTGCATTAATGGGCGTGGTTTGGATTTTTTGTGTTTCTGCCATAAGCCGGGTTTCAAACTTTGGTCTGAGGTTTCAGGTCACATTGCCGCCAGTTCTGCGTCTATCGCTTGCAGCGAACGTTCAATCATTTGCCTGTGCGCTTCGGATCGGGCATTTTTCATCTGTTCCAACAACTGGCTGCGTTGAAGTAGCAGGGTCTGGCGTTTTTGCTTCAATTCAATCGCTTCAGGCGAATGCGTAACTGTGGCGGCTTCCTGCCGGGCGCGCAGGTTCTCTTCCACTTGATCTTCAACGGATTTGCTCTCCCAGCCTCTGGCCATAAAGTGGATTCCTTTTGCTCTCATTTCTGCAGCAGACAGGCCGCATGTCCCAGCACTTGATCGCCATCGCGTAATGGCGAAACCGTATACTGCCAGCCCTCGCTGATTCTGACGGCCAGCAATTCGTCCGGCGTTGGGTGATGATCCCACACGGCGACCGCCGTGATCGTGCCGTTTCAGGTGGAGCCGAAGACGAAAAAGAGATCAACGTGCCAAGCAGCAATAACATCGTGCGTGTATTCGTCCTGGGCAACGGTTTCCAACAGCAACACGGGCGGCTGTTGTCGGCTGCCCCATATGACGAGCTGTTGCAATGTTCCAAGCGCCGACAGTTCGCGTTCCAGTTCAGCGAAAGCTTCCGGCGGCAGATTGGTTCGATTGACGATTTCCACGTGGACGTAGTGTAGAGCGGCGCTTGGCCGCAATCAACGCACGGCCCCTTGTGGGGAATGAGATTGCCCAACAGAGAAGCTCTGACTACACTGCGGCGGGTGAATCGAATGAAATCTGGCGGCTCTGCTTCTCGAATCTCAACACAGAAATCGAACAATCTGGGCGTGCGCTGGCTTTGGCTGTTAGCGACGGTCGTTCTAGTTGGCTTGCTTGGCGGGCTGGTTTGGTGGTGGCTGCAACCGCCGCCGCCGTTGGCCAGGGTTGTTACACTGGGTGCGGGGCCATCGTTGAAAGACGGTTATCACGAACCGTTCGGCATCGCGGCAGACAGCGACGGCAATATCTATTTCAGCGACGGCGGGTCGGGGCGGGTTTACAAATTGAACACTACGACGGCGAATGGCGGGCCTGAATTGGCGACGATTGCCGACGGGCTGGAAACCCCGTCGGCGCTGGCCTTCGACGGCAAAGGCCATCTGATCGTCGCCAACACCGGTGCGCATACGATTCTGCGGATTGACCTGAAGACCAAGGCTGTCAGCGTCGTTGCAGGCATTGCGGGTCGCAGCGGTAACGACGACGGCAGCGCCGCCGAAGCGCATTTCAATGGCCCGGTTGGCGTCGCGGTTGGCAAAGACGGTTCGATCTTTGTCGCCGACACTTACAACGACCGCATTCGCGTCATTGCGCCAAACGGACAAGTACGAACGCTGGCCGGGGGCGCAGGGCCGGGCTTTGCCGACGGCACAGGCACGGACGCCCGCTTCGACACGCCGTGCGGAATCGCTGTTGCCGAAGATGGCTTGCTGATCATTGCCGACACGGGCAACCGCAGCATTCGCCACGTCACATTGGACGGACAGGTCAAGACGATTGCCGGAATGGGCGAGGCAGGCCAGGGGGCTTTGCCGGAAGTTGCGTTCAACGAACCTATCGCTGTCGCCATGCGAGACGAGCATTCGTTTTACATTGCCGATGCCGCGGGTTCGATCCGCGTGGTTCAGTTGAAAGCCGCTGACAAAGATCATCCTTTTGAAAAGGTCGAACTGCCGCTGCAACCTTTTAACCGTCCTACCGGATTGGCCGTTCTGCCCAACGGTGAACTGGCAATTGTCGAAAGCGGCAGCGGGTTGATTCGCGCGCTGGTTCCGGCGAAATCGAAACTTGGCCTGGTGTCAGAACCGCAAGCTGCCAGTTTGACTGCCGACCAATTGCGCGCGCTGGTCGCGCCGCGTTGGCCATTTGATCCACCAGAAGCTAAACGCGACATTGCAGGAACGCTTGGCGAAGTGCGCGGCGAACGCCAACCCGAACACGACGCCTGGTTTCATAACGGCCTGGATGTGCCCGGCGCATACGGCGAACTGGCGCGCGCCGTTTACACCGAACGCGTCATGCGGCCATTGTCAGTCGAAGGTGTCGGCAGCCTGCGCGAACGCGTGCGGTTGCCGCTGTTCGGTTATATTCACGTGCGCATCGGGCGGGATCGCAATGAACGACTGCTGCCAAATCTTGCTGACGGCGCGGTTACATTTCGCCGCGATCCCCAAGGCCAGATTATTGGCGTGCGATTACGGCGCGGCACGATCATTAAAGCTGGCGACCCGATTGGCGCGCTCAACCGGCTCAATCACGTTCACATGATCGCCGGATTGCCCGGCGCTGAGTTCAACGCGCTGGCTGCACTGCGGCTGCCGGGAATCTCCGACTCGATCCCGCCTGTCATCGAAGCCGTCACCATTGCGGATGAACAGAACCAGACGATTTTAGACACGGCGGCCAAAACGGATGCGAAGAAGGACGCGGCGCGGCTTGGGCTGAACGGGCGAGTTCGAATCTTCGTTCGCGCTTATGACCAGGCCGATGGCAACGCGAAATACCGGCGATTGGGCGTCTATCGCGTTGGGTACCAGGTGCTGACCACCGCCGGTTCCGTTCTGCCCAGCTTCGACGACACGCGCCGCAACATCGAATTTGACCGGTTGCCGAATGACGGGAGCGCCGTCCCGCTGGCATATGCTGAGGGCAGCCAGTCGGGCTACGAGGGCGCGACGATCTTCCGATACATCGCCACCAACGTTGTGCGCGGCGGCGAAGCGCGCGAAGAGTTTTTCGACACGGCGAAACTAGCGCCAGGCGATTACACGCTTCGCGTTATCGCCGCTGACTTTTTTGGCAACCGCGCCACGCGCAATTTGCCGATTGCGGTACAGAATCGGGAGTAACTGGGTAGATTCATAAGGCATAAGCTTCAGCAGCACCCGATCGCTCCCGGTTCCGCACCGTTTGGTGATTAGAAGATGCCGTTAAGTTGGAGCAGATGTCCCATCTTCTCCTTCTTGGTCTTCAGGTATTTGAACGCGGGCTGTTGCGTTTTGATTTCCAGTGGGACGCGTTCCGTGATCTCGAAACCGGCGGTGCGCAGTGCGCGAACTTTGTCGGGATTGTTCGACATCAGCCGAAGTTTATGGGCACCCAGCAATCGAATAACTTCGGCGCATTGGCCGTATTCGCGCTCGTCAATGGCGAAGCCCAATCGGAGATTGGCCTCGATGGTGTCTGCGCCTTGATCCTGCAGCGCGTAGGCGCGAATCTTGTTGACGATGCCAATGCCTCGCCCTTCCTGCTGCTGGTAAACGATGATGCCTTTTCCTTTCTCCTGGATCATCTCCATCGCGCGGTCCAGTTGAGGGCCGCAATCGCATTTCAGCGAATGAAAAACGTCGCCGGTCAAGCATTGGGAATGAATACGGACTAAAGTGGGCTCTTCAGGCTTGATGTCGCCCTTGATCAGGGCGACGAACTCTTCGTCGCTGATTGTGCTGCGAAATCCGACGATGCGGAAAGGGCCGAATTCGGTGGGCAATTTTGCCTCGGCTTCTTTCTGAACCGTGAATCCTGCTGTTGCTCGGTCTTGCAATTGTTCCATTTCGTTCCTTTTCTCCTTCGAAAATTCACAACCGATGTTGCGCTGGTTCACTTATATTGCGGCCAGACTATACCACGGTCGCGGGCCGTCAAAACGGCTCTCGCGCCCTTTCAAGAGTAGCGCAAGGCAGCGGCATTGAATGTAGCTGACGTCACAAATGCTTGACGAACTCTTCGCGCGACCGATATACAACAGGTAATGGGCACCTTAATTATCCTTTTCATCACGCTGCTGGCGATTGCAAACGGGACTTGGCTGACCTGTCTTGTCGTGGAAAAGACCAGCTTGCGCGTGCGTATTGCGGTCGGCGCGGTTGTCGGGCTGGCGTTGCTGGCCTGGATTGGCTTTCTAACGGCGCTGGCGTTCAAACTGAATGCGGTTTCGATTGGCATTACGACAGCTATCCTGGCGGCGGGATTCATCGCGCTGCTGCAAAAGATTCCGGTCAAAGATTTCCGCGCCAGCCTGTGCGAAAGCCAATCAGATAAACCGGGCCTGGATAAAACCGGAATTATTTATTACACCGCCTGGGCGGCACTGCTGGTCTGGTTGTTCAGCCGCGTGGTGATGTTTTATCCGGATGGGTTACACACGGCCCCGGCCAATAATTTTGGTGATCTGCCGTTTCACTTCGGTGTCATCACGTCGTTTGCGTACGGCGAAAATCTGCCGCCGCAAAATCCCATCTTCGCTGGGATGAAGTTTACCTATCCGTTTCTGAGCGACTTTCTGACAGCGTTCTTCATCCGTTGTGGCGCGGATTGGCGCGCGGCGTTCTTTGTTGAAAACATTGTTCTGTCGCTCGGGCTGGTTGGGTTGATCGAACTGATGACGCAGCGCATAACCAAAAGTCACACTGCCGGGTTGATTGCGCCGATTATCTTTCTTTTCAATGGCGGGCTTGGGTTTCTGACCTTTTTTCAGCAGTTGTCGCGGTTCTTCAACGATCCGCAACAGGGCAAACTGGGTCTGATTCATTTCCTTGCCTGGTTGCCCAGCGCCTATACGATGAATGCCGAATTGGTGATCGGCGATAGCAAGCTGCCGCTGCGGTGGGGCAATGTTTTCACGACGCTGCTGATTCCACAGCGGTCTATGTTGTTTGGCTTGCCGTTTGTGGCGCTGATCGTGTTGCTGTGGTGGATGGCGGTTGGAGAAGAAGGAGAGATGGAGGGACGGAGGGATGAAGGGATGAGGGGAGCCGGAAATTCCCCTCCCCGTCTCTCTGTCTCTCCGTCTCTCCGTCGCCGTTACTTGTTCGCCGCCGGCCTGCTAACTGGCTTGCTGCCGATGCTGCATGCGCACGGATTTTTTGCGGTGATGATGGCCAGCGCGGGGATGGCGCTGCTGTTCTTTTCGATTGATTGGCTGGCATTTTTTGTTCCGGTCGCGGTGCTGTCCGCGCCACAGGCGTTGTATCTGGGCGGCACGCAGGTCAGAAACGAATTATTCAAACCGCATCTGTGGTGGGATGCGAATGGGGCGAATCCGCTGCTGTTTTGGGCGGTCAACGCAGGCGTTTTCATTTTGTTATTACTCGCCGCGTTGCTGATCAGAAAGCTGACTTCGGCGCGGCAGGCGCTGTTCTACCTGCCGTTCGTGCTGTGGTTCATTGTGCCAAATGTAGTGAAGCTGGCGCCGTGGGATTGGGACAACATCAAGGTGCTGGTCTATTGGTCGTTGGTTTCATGTGTGTTTGTCGCTTTGACGTTGGCCGTGTTGTTGAAGCATCGCTTCGTCGTGTTGAAGGTCGCGGGTGCTGCGTTGCTGGTGATCTTGACGCTTTCGGGGGCGATGGATGTGTTGCGTGCATTGTCGCCAGTGGAAAACGTCGGGCTGTTCAGCCAGGCAGATTTGGAAGTTGCCGAATTGATTCGCCAGAAGACTCCGCCGCGCGCCGTCATGCTGCACGCGCCGATTCACAATTCGGTTGTCGCGTTGACGGGCCGACAATCCGCAATGGGCTATCCCGGCCATCTGTGGACGCACGGGATTGATTATGCCGCGCGTGAAAATCAGGTAAAGACGATCTATCGCGGCGGCGCAGAGAGCGCCAAACCGCTGGCCGAATTAAACGTGAATTATGTCGTCATTGGCCCCACCGAACAGTCACAACTTCAAGTCGGCGAAAATTTCTTTGCTGCGCTATATCCATTAGTCATTGATCACGCGGGCTACAGGATTTATCAGATAAAGTAGATTCATCCGGCTGCCGCTGTTTCGGGATTTCCGAAGGGTTAGGCTACAATCCGCGCCCACGCAAAAACGTTTACAATACAAATCAGGAAGGTTCACATGGATGCTTTGGGAATGATTGAATGTCGCGGGCTGGTGGCGATGATCGAAGCCGCTGATGCCATGGTCAAAGCCGCTAACGTCCGGCTGGTCGGTTGGGAAAAGGTGGATGCGGGGTTGGTAACGGCTATCGTGCGCGGCGAAGTTGGCGCGGTCAAAGCCGCCGTTGAAGCCGGGGCCGCCGCCGGGCGCAAAGTCGGCGAAGTCGTCTCCACGCACATCATTCCTCGCCCGCACGGCGAAGTAGATGAAGGCTTGCCCATATTGCAGACCGGCGAGACCACGCGCAAACCGATTAGCGGTTCGGTCAACCCTCAAAAGTTTTAAGAGGATCAACCAGCAGACTTTTCCGCAGCACCCTTGTGCGTGGGATACCTTGCAGGTCCTCAAGCAGCCGGGCTTCATCCCAAACGCGACGATCAATCATTGCTGAGACGGCTTCGGATTGCGTATAGCCCAGCTCGCAAATCAAATACCCGCCCGGTTTCAATCGCGCCGGAGCTTCAGCAAGCAAGCGGCGATAGAGGCTCAGCCCATCAGCAAAATCGCTTAAAGCAATATGTGGTTCCCAATCGCGCACCTCGCGTTGCAGCGCGGGCAGTTCGTTTACGGCCACATACGGTGGGTTGGAAAGGATGAAGCCGGCAAAATTCTTTTCAGGGAAAGCGGAGAGCAGATCGGATTCGATAAACTGCATGCGCTCTTCAAGCCCGTGCTTGGCGGCGTTGCGGCGAGCGACGTTCAAGGCCGCTGGTGAAATGTCGCAGGCAATCACGTGGGCCGTGGGCAGTTCTCGCGCCAGCGTGACAGCGATGCAGCCTGAACCCGTGCCAACATCCAAAATCACCGGCTCAGGAATGTTGGTTTGATGGATCAGCCGGATTGTCTCTTCGACGATGATTTCGGTTTCGGGGCGTGGAATCAGCACGTCGGGCGTTACCAAAAATTCCAGGCCGAAGAATTCCTGGTGGCCGGTGATGTATTGCAGTGGCTCGCCCAGCGCGCGGCGTTCAATCAGCGTTTGATAGCGCAACAACAATTCGTCGCTGAGTTGTTGGTTGAAGTTGACGATCAGGTAGGTGCGGTCTTTGCCCAGGGCTTCGGCCAGCAGCGTCTGTGCATCCAGCAGGTCGTTGGGAACCGACGCTGCCCGCAACTGCTGGCCGGCTTGCGTCAGCGTTTCGGCAATTGTTGCGTGAAGCGTTGCAGAAGGCATTGATTCAAGCTTTCGCTATCTGCTTATCGGTTTCGGCGTTGAGCTTCTCCGCCTGGAAGTGCGTGACTGTGGCTTCGATAAATTCATCCAGCGCGCCTTCCATAATCAGATCAAGCTGATGAAGCGTCAAGCCGATGCGGTGATCGGTAATGCGATTCTCTTTGAAGTTGTAAGTGCGAATCTTTTCGGAGCGGTCGCCCCTGCCAACCAGTTCTTTTCGTTCGGCGGCGATGGCGTCGTGCTGTTTCTGCTGTTCGATCGCATACAGGCGCGAACGCAGCACCCGCATGGCCTTTTCACGGTTCTTGATCTGTGATTTTTCGTCCTGCATCGAAACGACCAGCCCGCTGGGCAGATGCGTCAGGCGCACAGCGGAATAGGTTGTGTTGACCGATTGCCCGCCGGGGCCGGATGAACAGAACGTGTCCACTCGAATGTCTTTGGGCTCCAGCTTGACGTCCACCTCTTCCGCTTCGGGCAGCACGGCGACGGTGATGGCGGAGGTGTGAATGCGCCCGCTGGTTTCAGTTTGCGGCACGCGCTGGACGCGATGCCCACCCGATTCGTATTTCAGTTTGGAATAAACCCTGTCGCCTTCGATGATGGCTTCGGCCTTCTGAATGCCGCCCAGGCCAGTCTCCGCCGATTCCGTAATCTGGAACTTCCAGCCTTGCCGTTCGGCATAGCGAGCATACATTCGCAAAACTTCAGCCGCGAACAAACAGGCTTCTTCGCCGCCTGTTCCGGCGCGAACCTCAAAGATAACGTTCTTTTCGTCATTAGGATCCTTGGGCAGCAGCAGAACCATTAGCTCTTCTTCGGCCTTGATGCGTCTCGCTTCCAAGCCAGGCAGTTCTGTCTCCGCCAGTTCGCGCATTTCCGCATCATCCATGTCCTGCAGAATCTCTTTGTTCCCGGCGATGTCACTGTCTAGCTTTTTCATCTCGCGGAACTTCATAACAATCGCCTCCAGCTCGCGATGCTGTCTGGCAATTTTGGTATAACGCGTTTGATCGCTGATGATTTCGTTATCGGTCATCTGCGCGTTCAAATCTTCGTAGGTCTTTTCGATGGCTTCGAGTTTTTCAAACATAGCGGTCAGTAATCAGTCATTTATTGCTAGTCGTCAGTGGACGGCGATTCAATCCTATCTGACTGCTAACTTGGGACTGCCAACTGTTCTTTCGGTTCAAGCTTCAGCGATTCTTTCAGTGCGTAAATTGCCACTTCCAACTGATCATCCGAAGGTTCGCGTGTCGTCAGGTTCTGCATCCAGAGGCCAGGCAGCGTCATTAATCTGAAGATCGCACCGGATTCTTTTTTACCTGCCGCGCGGATGACTTCGTACGAGACGCCGGCAATCAGCGGAATCAACGCGATTCGTGACAGCATATTCAGCATCAGCGTATCAAACTTGATGATCGAAAAGAGCACGATGGAAACCAGCATAACGATCATCAGAAAACTGGTGCCGCAACGCGGATGCTGGCGCGGGTGGAGGCGAGCGTTGGCGACGGTGAGCGCTTCCCCCGATTCCCACGCAAAGACGGTTTTGTGTTCAGCGCCGTGGTATTCAAAGACGCGTTTGATGTCCCGCAGCCGCGAGAACGTGTAGATCATCGTGATGAAAAAGCCCATGCGGATGATGCCGTCCACGAAATTGAACGCGAACGAGGGGCGCACCGGCTTCATATAAGCTTGCAGCCAAGACAAGAAAGATTGATACCAGGCGGCATCTGCCGTCACCGGAGCATGCGATGCCTGTGGTGCGTTGCCCCAGCCGAAATAGATGAACATTACGTTTGTCAGCAGCAGCGGCAGAACGATAAACAACATCACGTTGAAAAACAGCGCGAAAAGAATTGAACCAGCCGCCGTGGCGGTCGCACCCGCGCTGCCTGATGAGGATTTTTCTTTAGTCTCTGATCGGCTGGCGGGCAGAAATTGGCCGGGCGCCTCGATGATGTGAGCAGTGGTTGCAAGTGCGCCGGTTGCTGCCGCGGCTCTTGCCGCTACTGTTGCCGCTACTAACACTTCGGCTTTGACATCTTCGCCTTCGGCCTGATCTTCAAATGCTACAGTCGCTGAAAAGTTAAGCGCCTTGATGCCCAGAAGCATCGAATGAATCAGCACGGCGCTGCCGCGTAAGACCGGCACTTTCAGGATTGGGTATTTGTCACTCAGTTTGGGCAGAGTCTCGGCTTTATAAACGATGCTGCCATCTTGTTTGCGCACAGCAACAGCGTACGAATTGGGCGCGCGCATCATGACGCCTTCAATTACGGCTTGGCCGCCGACGATGATTTCTTTCTCCTGGCTCATAGCAATTTCCCTCTCTGTCAGGCTATAAACATAAAGCCACAATGCTTAACAGAGCTTTATCGAAAGGCCAGTTTGCAAACCTTGGCAAGCAAACTGGTGGCGCTCAGTAGCATTATGGCTTGGAATTTTTAGCTAACGGTGACCGCGGGCGATTGCGGATTGTGGCCCGCTCTGAATGCGGATTGCAAAATGACAGGCCTCCAGTGGCCGCCAATAACAATCCGGAATGTAAGTAGGTTGACTTATCTGAAGTCCGCAATCGCAATCGCTTCAGGCCGCCGCCGACTCGGCCACCGGCTCAGCTTTCTTGCCATATCTTTTGTTAAAACGTTCAATGCGACCGGCGGTGTCCACCAGCTTTTGCTTGCCCGTGAAGAACGGATGGCAGGCCGAGCAGATTTCGACGTGAATCTCTTTCTTGCTCGAACGCGTGGTGAAGACGTTGCGGCAGGCACAGGTGACTGTGCATTCTTGGTAATTGGGATGTATTCCTTCTTTCATTTTCATTTCTCCTTTATTTAGGTCTAGTCGGTTACCCAGCGTCAGCCCTGGCTCCATGTCAGGATCGGCGAAAAATCCGCTGCTGACGGCAAGCCACAAAAGTAGCCGAAGCTTTCCGCCTCTGTCAAGGCTGGCTCAGCCTCCAATAATGCCCGCCACGCCGCAGCGCAGGCAACGGTAGAGCGTACCGGAGCGTTCAGGGAAGACCTGCACTCGCGCCGCGCCGCAGACGTGTTCAATCTGCACCTCAAACAGCGAGTAGTATTGATCGTCAGTCAATTCCGTCAGCGCATCGAAGATGGCCTGCTCGGCCATCGTGTTTCGGTCAATGGCCTGGAAAAAGTCCAGTTCGTAATCGCTGTAATCGTCATCCGTGTTTCCATTATTGGTCATGGTTTTTCTCTCCTTAGACTGTGCTGCTGTTTGGTAACGTTCCGCAGCGGCTTTTATACTACGCCGCGATTTGTCAGCAAAAGGAGAATCACGAAATGTCAGTCATTATTCAGGCCTTTTCCGATTATGTCTGTCCGTATTGTTACCTTGGTGATGTTGCATTGAGGCGGGCTGCTGTTGCAACTGGCGCAACAGTCGTTCATCGCGCATATCAACTGCTCGAATCCGGGCCGCCAAAGCTTGAACCGCGCGGCGAGCGGATGAATGCAGTCTGGGAAAATTCGATTTATCCAATGGCGAAAGAGCTTAGCGCTGAGATTCATCAGCCTTCGCGATCACCGCTGACTCGATTGGCGCACGAGGCCGCAGCTTGGGCGCGCCAGCAAGGGCGCTTTGA
>JBDSAM010000148.1:0-7365 GCA_039922135.1 Blastocatellia bacterium | reverse complement strand
CCGTCGCGCGCTTTGAAGGTGACGATTGGCGGATCAATCCAGTTGTAGCTGAAGAACTCCGCAGTCGGCGAGGTTGTCACCTGTTTGATTTCACTGCCTGTTGCGTTTGGCTTGTTCGGCGCAATGTAAAGCTCCGGCGGTTTGTTGCTGTACGAACGCAGGATGGCCAGCATCGTTTCATCCGGCGAAATCGTCACGTTGTTTTCGCCCGCCATCGTCGTGATGCGAGTGCGCGCACCGCCCGCGACGGGCATTGAATACAGGTGATGTTCAAACGGGCTGCCTTCACTGGAAGTGAAGTAGAACTTTGTTTTGTCCTCTGACAATCGCACATCGGAGACTTCAAACTTACCGGAAGTCAGTTGCTTCGGCTCGCCTCCATCAATCGAAGCCGTGTAGAGATGCGCCCAGCCATCGCGTTCGGATTCAAAGTAAACAGTTTTGCCATCGGGCAACCAGCCCAAGCTGAACGAACCTGGGCCGCCTATCCAGGAATCATCGCGCTGATGATCAAGCGCGTTTGTCTTGCCCGTCGCCGGATCAACCGCGAACACCCAGCGGTCTTTGTTGTCAGCCGCACGCGCCATCACGACGGCGCGCGAGCCGTCTTCAGCCCATTGCGCGTTCATCAGTTGCACTTCGCGTTCGCGCTCCTGCGCGCGCTGCGGTGGCCTTTGCTCCTGTTGCCCCTGTTGCGCTTGATCCTGCGATGAAGGAGTCCTTACCGCTTGTGGAGTTGCCTGCTGGCCTGATTGCGCGGCTACCGGCTGTTTCTGGCCATGATCCACCCACTTCGATTCGCCGGTTTCGACCGAGATGATAGCCAGCCTGTTGCGGCCTTGCGCGTCGCCAACTTTACTGCGACCGGGGATGTCTTCGGTGTAGGCCGATTCGGTGACGTAGTTCGGCACAATTATATTCTTCGTGCCTGATGCGGGCTGAATCACCGTGGCAAGCACGTACTTGCCGTCGGGCGAAAGCTGAAGGTTAGCTACCGATTGCCCGGCTGGCGGCGTGAAGGGTTTGCGCTTCTCGCGCGCTTTGCGCTTGGCCTCCTGCTCTTCGCGGTTCTGCGCGCGTTCTTTCACCGCCTGGATCAACTCGCGCTCTTCTTTTTTGATGAAGTCCTGGCTGCTGCCGGTTTGCGGCGGCGCTTGAGCGGCCTGCCCGCCAACGTTGCCGGCACCGCCGACTCCTTGTCGCTGTCCTCCACCGAAACCGCCGCCGCGTTGCGCAACCGCAGGTTCAGGCGCGCCGCCGCCAGTGCGAATGTCCGTCAATTGCACCAGCGATCCGCCATTCAGCGCCATTGAATAAAGATTGTTTTGTCGGGTGAAGTAGATGTGCTTTTGATCGCCGGTGAAATGCGGGCTGCCTTCGCCTTCGGTTGTGCTGATAAGCTGGCGGCGCTCGTTCTTCGCGTGGTCATACAGAAAGATGTCGCCGTCTTCGGCAAAGACTGTCAGGCGTTTGTCTTTCGACAATTCGCCCAATGCCGGAGGCGCTAGTTTGGCTTCATACTCTGTCAGTTTGCGCAATCCGCTGCCGTCGCGATTGACGACGTACAGATCAAGCTCTTTCAATCGCGGTTCGCCCGCGCGCTTCCAACGAAAATAGAGTCGCTGGCCGTCCTGCGACCAGTAAGGCCGCGACGGTTCGTAGCCGACCAAATCAGGCCCGCGCATGATGTTATCAATGGTCAGGTCAAACTTCTTGGTTTGCGGTTGTTGCGCGAAAACCGGGGCAGGCAACAGCAGTCCGCACAGACAAACCGATGCAATCACACGATGAAAAAGCGAGCTTCTCATTTGAGTCTCCCGATCAAGAAGTAAGGTAAAACGAAAGCAGATAGTAATGGATTTATAGCAGCAGGCGATTACACAAACTGAACTTTACTCTCGCCGTCCACGATTTCGCCGATGACGTAATGCGGCTGGCGCGCATTGTTTAGTTGATCTTTGACGAACTGTAGGAACTGTGAGCTGACGATAACCACCATGCCGATGCCTAAGTTAAACGTCCGCAGCATGTCTTCGCGCGGCACGTTGCCGAGCTTTTGCAGCAGGTCAAAGATGGGCAGCACGGGCCAACTGCCTTCTTTGATAGCCGCGTCAACATTGCGCGGCAGGATGCGCGGGATGTTTTCGACCAGGCCCCCCCCGGTAATGTGAGCCAGGCCTTTGATAACGCCCTCGTGTTCGATCAGGCGTTGCAGCGCGGGCAGGTAGCTGCGGTGCGGCTTTAACAACTCTTCGCCGACGGTGCAGCCGAGTTCCGCAACGTGTTCGTCAATCTTGTATCCGGCGGTTTCCATCAGCAGCTTGCGTGCCAGGCTGTAACCGTTCGTGTGCAATCCTACAGACGACAGGCCGACAACCACATCTCCGGCGGTGATGCGCGAACCGTTGATGACTTTTTTGCGATCCACCACGCCGACGATGAAGCCCGCAATGTCGTATTCGCCATCTTTATACATCTCCGGCATTTCTGCCGTTTCGCCGCCCAGCAGCGCGCATTCGGCATCCCGGCAGCCGGCCACCACGCCTTCAATCACCTTCTCAATCATCAGGGGATCAAGCTTGCCCGTGGCGATGTAGTCCATGAAAAACAATGGCCGCGCTCCCTGCACCAGGATGTCGTTGACACAGTGCGAAACCAGATCATGGCCGATGGTATTGTGAATTCCCGTGGCAAAGGCAGCTTTGAGCTTTGTGCCCACGCCATCGCAGCTGGAAACCAGCACCGGTTCGCGAACATCGTTAAACAGGCCATTGAACATGCCGCCGAAGCTGCCGATTTCGGACATGACATTTTCGTTGAAGGTTGAGCGCGCCAGCTTTTTGATCCGCGCGGTCGCTTGGTTTGCGGCATCAATGTCTACGCCAGCGTCTTTGTATGTGATTGAGTCTTTCATATTTTGAAGTGTGGAGTTGTGCTGTCAGTCAATCTCTTTTTGTTTCAACAAAGTTTTTGCGGCAGCAGCGTCTTTTGGAAATTGCGCGATTGGCAAATCCTCCAATCCAACTCTTCCCTCAAACAGGGAAGCGATGTTGGCCTGCCGCGTTGGGAAAATTTGAAAGGTATTGCCGTCAGAAACGATTGCGATCTCGCCGCCCAAGTCTGTGCGATAAACCTGAATGTTCGATCTTTTCAACCGGTCGAGCGTCGGCTGCGACGGGTGCCCATAAATGTTTTCCGCGCCGCACGAAATGATGGCGGCTTGGGGATGAACGGCGTTCAGAAACTGGTCGCCGGTGGCGTAACGCGAGCCGTGATGGCCGACTTTCAAAACCTGCGCGCTAAGTTGAGGCTTCGCGCGCAACAGCTCAGTTTCGGTTTCGGTTTCGGCATCGCCAGTGAAGACCATCGCAAAATTACCGTAGCTTAATCGCAAGACGACTGAATTGGCGTTCTCGGCGCTGCCGCCTTCGCGAACTTTGGTAATCCACTGATTGTCGCCGTGCGGATTGAAGGCTTCCAGCTTTGCGCCCGATCCCAGATCGTACGTCCAACCTTTTTTCGCGATCAGCAGTTCTACCTTACGGCTTTTGACGGCACGCTGCAGGCGCTTATATTCATCACTGGTAAAGTTCTGACCGCTGTCCAGCAGTTCGCCGACCGTCAATTTGCCGATCACGCGGCGCAGACCGGCGATATGGTCCGCGTGGGGATGCGTGGCGACGGCCAAATCCAGCGACCGTATGTTGCGGCGTTGCAAAGTAGCAGCAACCTCATCGCCTGCACGCGCATTCCCAGCGTCAATCAACACCGTCTTACCGCCGGGCGAAATAATCAACAAACCATCGCCCTGCCCAACGTCCAGCGCGAAGATTTGCAATTTGCCTTGCGTTTCAAATGGCGCGGGCGTTGGGATGGGTTGCTGATGCCGGCGCACCCAATACATGACACCCGCGACAATCGCGATGGCAAAGAGAACTTTCAGGAATCGCATCGTCAGTCTGCCGCAATCGCCTCGCGCTGGCTTGCTGTCTGGACGTTAATGCCAATCTGGGTCGGGTATTGGCCCGTGTAACAGGACGTGCAAAACTTTGTGTTGCCTTTATCACCCACTGCATCAAGCATTCCCTGCATGCTCAGGTAACCAAGGGAATCAGCTTCCAAATAGTCACGAATCTCATCCACCGAATTTTGCGCGGCGATCAATTCTTCGTGCGTCGGCGTGTCCACGCCGTAATAACAGGGCGCAATGGTGGGCGGACAACTGATGCGCATGTGAACTTCGCGCGCGCCTGCCTCGCGCACCATCTTGACGATCTTCTTGGAAGTTGTCCCGCGAACAATGGAATCATCAATCAGCACGACGCGCTTGCCTTCGATCAGGTCGCGCACCGGATTGAGTTTGATCTTCACGCCGAAGTGACGAATGGAAGAGCGCGGTTCGATGAAGGTGCGCCCGACGTAATGATTACGCATCAGGCCAAAGCGAAACTTCAATCCTGATTCTGCCGCAAAGCCGATTGCCGCCGCGACACCCGAATCCGGCACAGGCACGACGATGTCCGCGGGCGCGGGGCATTCGCGCGCCAGGTGGCGGCCAAACAGGTGGCGGCTTTTGTTGACGCTGCGCCCGAAAACCAGCGAATCGGGGCGTGAAAAATAGACGTGCTCAAAGATACAGTGCGAAATCGGCTTAATCGCGAACGGATGCAGCGAGCGCACGCCGTCGTCATCTACCACGACGATCTCGCCTGGCTCTACGTCACGCACGTATTTAGCATCTATCAAATCGAACGCGCAGGTTTCCGATGCAAAGACCGTTGCGCCATCCAGTTCGCCCATGCACAGCGGGCGAAATCCGCGCGGATCGCGCGCGGCGATCAAACTGCCAGGCGTTGCAAACAACATTGAGTACGCGCCGTCTTCGTGCCGCAACGCTTCAACAATCGCCTCTACCACATTGCCCGCGCGCGAACGGGCAATACGGTGAAGCACGACTTCAGTGTCGGAGGTAGAAGAGAAGATCGCGCCTTCCTGTTCAAGCTGATAGCGCGATTCGGCGGCGTCGGGCAGGTTGCCGTTATGACAGAGCGCGATCTGGCCAAAGCTGCATTTGACCGCGAACGGTTGCGCTTCATTGATGCTGACCTTGCCTGCGGTCGAATAACGGACGTGGCCAATGGCCAAGCGGCCCGGCAATCGCGCCAAGTTCTCTTCCTTGAAAATATCGCCGACGTGCCCCATTCCGCGGTCGGAATAAAGCCGTGTTCCGTCAGAAGAAACAATCCCTGCGGACTCCTGTCCGCGATGTTGCAGCGCGTACAGCCCCAGATAAGACAAGCGCGAGGCTTCTTCGCGCCCGTAGATGCCGAAGACCCCGCACTCTTCGTGAAACTTGTCGAACATAATTTTAATGCTTTGTTGATTTAACCCGGTTTGAGTAAGGCGCAGTATAAACAATCAAGTGGGAAGTCAAAAGGATGCCTTGTCCTGGGCGCGCATGGCTTATCACCAGGACTTACGCATGGGCATTTTCAACGCAACGACGCCAGGCCGCAAAGATGGAAACTGTCATTGAAGTAATCGCCAATGTCCGGCAGAAGCCTGTTCGATGAATATTCTTTGTGTCTTCGCGCCCTTGCGTTAAATCCTTTGTAAGCCCTGATCACTTGTAATCACCCTGCAGAACAAATCCCGCCCAGTAATACGGTGAGCGGAATTGTGGGCGTTTCTGCACGGCGACTTGCGCTGCTTTGAGCGCAGCGGCGGGTGAGGCATGCATTTCAATCAGTTGGTGGTAAAACTCCCGCATCAGCAAGGGTGTCGCTCTATCATCCGCCGTCCACAGGCTGGCAACGACGCGTGGCGCGCCCGCGTAAAAGAAGCCGCGAGAGAGCGCCATCAACCCTTCACCGCCAACCTCCTTACCACCCGCGCTCTCACAGGAACTCAAGATAACGACGTCCGCATTGAGTTTTAAGTTATAAATTTCGTACATGCGCAAAAAGCCATTCTGCCGCTGCCCGCGCTCGTCAAATAGAGACAGTACCAAACCGGAAAGCTCCGGATTTTCATTATTGATCAAGCCGTGCGTAGCAAAGTGGAGCAGGCGGTATTGTGTAAGGTCGGCGGCTTTGACAGAGTTCACATTGGCGTCGGCGTTCATCGCAACCAACCGGGAGTTCGGATCAACGAAAGAGCTTATATATTCGGCTTCGACCTTCGTTCCCTGCAGCCGGCGAAGCTCAAGCTTGGCGCCTGGAAGCCTCGTCTCGCGCAGCGACTGTTGCACTCCCTCTGAGGCGGAGACAGCGGTGCCCTCCCCCCCCGCGTTCGGCGATGAATTGTCCAAAGGCGTCTGGTTCGCGGGCAGCCGCGTATCGTCTCTGGAAAAAATGGGGTCGGCATAAAGGGCCAAAATTTTTGGCGCTGGCTGGCGCATCTTCCTGTCTTTATTGATTGCCGCCAGCACTGAGATTGAAGGTAGATAAACAATTTCGTGGTTGGCGACTAGTGGGCTGGGCTGAGCAAGCGCTAATCGCCCCGCCGCCCCGCCGCCCCGCCGCCCCGCCGCTACGTCGCCACGTCTCACCGGCGGTTCTGGCAATGCAGCAAAAGACAACCGTTGCAGCGCGCCTTCGCCAACAATCAACAATCTCTTCTGGCCGATCCGCTCGGCAACAGGGCCAATAAGCATTTGGCTCAAAACGGCAGCCTCGCGCCAGTACTTTGCGTCAGCCTGTATGACCTGCTGCAGGAATCGCTCAATGTGACTCTGATCAAGCCGCTCCGTTTCCGTCAGCCAATGATATGCATTGCGAGCTTTGTCTTCGATCTCGCGGCGCGGCGGCAGCACATAGCTCTCCAACGAATCCGGCGTGAGGGTCCACAAGTAACTATGCTTGTCGCCGAGCGAGTAGACGAGCAAGACTGTTTGATCATCCAGTAACTGTTTGATCTGGTCACCGGTCGGCACCGGCGGTTTCGTCAGTTCCGCATAACGAGGCATGGCGTGGCGAATCTGCTCCTGCAACTGATCGTATTCAACGTTTAGCGCGCGCAATTCTTCAGCTATTCCGCCTGCCTTTTGCCGACGAGCAGCTTCCGGCGTGTTATTTGACCCATTGAACAAACTCATCTGCTGCTCATCCTTAAGATTGAGCCGGCGCTGTAAATCCTGCTCGCGTTTGAGCAGATCAGATGGGATATCTTTGCGAAGCTCTGCCCGCGCTTCTGTCATGGATTCGAGAAATGTGCGCGCCCGCGCCTGATCACTCGCTTGCAACGCTTCCAAGCTCAGCCTGGCCGCTACTTCCAACGCTTCTGGTTTCCCTGATGTCGCTAACGCAAGCTGTTGCTCCCGCTGACGCATCAGCAGATCAACGCGAATGCTGTATGCCTCCTGCA
>JBDSAM010000147.1:0-4252 GCA_039922135.1 Blastocatellia bacterium | reverse complement strand
ACGACAGATTCGATTGAAGCGGCCCTGTGAGTAACCTGAAAAGGAAAGAAATTTACACGCCGCATTCGGCCAGTTCCGCGTCTTCAGCGGGCGCAGATTGTAATTCGATGTCCATGCCGTAGGTTTCGGCCAGTTCGAAGTATTCCGCGAACCAGGGTTCCATCTCTTCGACGGTTTGTGAGCGCAAGACCAGTTGGCGAATGGGGGTTCCGTTCGGCACGCCGCGCAACAACTGCGACGACATCATTTTCATTCGTCCAATGACGCCTTTTTCGGGCATGTGTTCGCGCAGCAGGTTGCGGAATTCCAGTAGCGTTTCGTGCAGTTCCTGCGGCGTGGGTTTGTACGGCTCGATTCCCTGCATCGCTTCCCAGGTCTGTCGAAAGATGTATGGGTTGGCGATGGCTCCACGCCCAATGTGAACGGCGTCGCAACCCGTTTCTTCAAACCGGCGCATGGCATGTTCAGGGACCAGAACGTCGCCGCTACCCGACACTGGAATCGAAACATTGCGCTTAATCTCGCGCACCAAATCCCAGTCAGCGAACCCCTTGTAAGCCTGCACTCGCGTGCGTCCATGCAGCGTGACCATTGAAGCGCCGCAGTCTTCGATCAGTTTGGCGACTTCGACACAGTTAATTGAATTGTCATCCCAGCCCGCGCGAATCTTGACCGTCATCGGGATCGAGATAGCGCGCTTCACTTCGCGCAGAATCTTTTCCAATTGAGGTAGATCGCGCAAAAGGTTCGATCCGCCGCCGCCGTTGACAACTTTTTTTGCCGGGCAGCCACAATTGATGTCTACGAAATCGGCTCCGGCTTCTTCGGCGATTTCCGCCGCCCAGCGCATCCGCTCAATGTCGTAGCCGAAAATCTGAATGGCCAGCGGGCGCTCTTCTTCGGGCTTGTAGCGCATCAGATCATGCGTACGCAGATTGCCGCGCGTCAGCCCTTCGACACTGATAAATTCAGTAACGAACAACCCGGCTCCGCCGCGCCTTTTGACCAACCGGCGGAAGGGCGAATCAGTGACGCCCGCCATTGGCGATAGCACCAGTGGCGGCGAGATTCGGCGGCCTGCAATCTGGAATGAATCCGGGTAAAACATAGCGATAAAATCAAAAGACAACCGCTCAAGCTGCGATTGAAGGCCGTGAATATAGCATATGGTTGACGCTCGGCGTCAAAACCGATAGCTTGGGCGGCGTGATGACAGAATCCTCGGAAATCATCATTTTTCTGACTGAATTGATGCGTTTGAAAGCCGTGCCGCGAACAGGCTGGCTGTTGCGCGGCGTGCGAGACGTTGAATCGGTCGCTGATCATTCATTCGGCGTGGCCTTCGTTGCAATGCTGCTGGCCGATTTGGCCGAGTCGCGCGGTATGGAGTTGAACATTGAAAAGGTGATGCGGATGGCGCTGTTGCACGATCTGAACGAAGCCCGCACCGGCGATCTGCCCGCGACGATTAAACGTTATGTTGATCCGTCAGCGCTACACGCCATGGATGAGCGCATCGCCGATGAAATGCTGTCCGGGCTGGGCTCCATCGGCAAACAGTATTTGCAGTTGTGGCGCGAGTATGAAGAACGTGTCAGCCTGGAATCGCGCATTGTCAAAGCTGCGGACAAATTCGACCTGTTGCTGCAAGCGCATGAATACGAAAAGGGTGGCGCGCGCAACTTGCAAGAGTTCTGGGCGAATTCGGAAACCGATTTTTCCTCACTCGGAATTGACGACTTGATTGCGAATTTGATCGAAGGATTGAAAGCAAGCCGCAAGACCAGCGGCGACCGCTGACAAGTTTTATGGACATACTGCAACACGCAATTACGTGGTTACAGCAATTACCGCCCGCAGGCGTGCTGGGATTGATGTTTCTGATCGCGTATGTCGAAAACATCTTTCCTCCTTCGCCCAGCGATGTGCTGCTGGTATTTACCGGAACGCTGATCGGCCTGGGGACGATTGGCTTTCCCGCGTCGCTGTTCTTTTCGACGCTGGGCAGCACGCTGGGGTTTATGACGGCTTATGGACTAGGCCGTTATTTTGAGGGACACATCGTTGAGGGACGGTTCGGGCGTTACCTGCCTGTCAGTACCATCGCCCGGGCCGAACAGATGTTTCAGCGATTCGGCTATGGCGTGATCATCGCTAACCGGTTTCTGGCAGGCACGCGCGCTATCGTCTCGTTCGCCGCCGGAATGTCGCGGATGAACCTGCCGATGACAACAGCGATGAGCGCCGTGGGCGCAGCCTTGTGGAATGCGATTCTGCTCTCTCTGGGAATGATCTTCGGCAAAAACTGGCAGCGTGCCGGCGAATACCTGAGCATTTACAGCACCGTCGTGACGGTCATTGTGATCGTCGTGCTGAGCGTTTACGCCTGGCGTTACTTCCGTAACCGCCGCCAAGTGTCCGCATCAACTGATGTCTGACCTTTAACTCCGCCAACGCTATGGACATTCTTCGCAAACTCCGTGTCCGCGCCGCAACACAACTGCAACACATCGTCCTGCCTGAGGGCGACGACGACCGCATAATCATTGCCGCATCGAAAGTCACTGAAGAGCGCATCGCCCGCGTCACTGTGCTTGGCAATGAAGAGACGATTCGCGCCCGTGCTGCGGCGCTTGGCATCTCGCTGACCAATGTGCTAATCCTGGATCATCTTCAATCGCCTGACTTGGACGCTCGCGCACATGAGCTTTATGAACTGCGCCGCGCAAAAGGCATCACGCTGGACGAAGCGCACAAACAGATTCTAGACCCGCTCTATTTCGGCAACCTGATGGTGCGCAGTGGCAGAGCTGACGGCTCAGTTGCGGGCGCAACCAATACAACGGCACACACGGTGCGCGCTGCGCTGATCACTCTGGGACTGCGCGAAGGCTTCAGCCTGGTTTCATCCTTTTTCGTCATGGTTTTGCCGAATAAGGATTTCGGTGTGGACGGCGCGATGATTTATGCCGACGCGGCGGTGGTCATCAACCCATCCGCGCCGCAATTGGCCGAAATCGCCATCACGTCGGCACAGACCTGCCGCGCCTTGCTGGAAGCCGAACCGCGCGTTGCTATGCTTTCATTCTCGACCAAAGGCAGCGCCGCACATCCGCTGGTTGACAAAGTAATCGAAGCCACCAGGACCGTCCGCGCTCGCGCGCCTGAACTGGAAGTTGATGGCGAACTGCAATTGGACGCCGCGCTCATTCCAAGCGTTGGCGAATCAAAAGCCAAAGGCTCAACCGTTGCAGGCCGTGCCAATGTGTTGATCTTCCCGGATATCAATGCCGGAAATATTGGCTATAAGCTGACTGAACGGCTGGCAGGCGCAACCGCCATCGGCCCCATCCTGCAAGGGCTGGATAAACCGGCCAACGACCTGTCGCGAGGCTGCAAGGCAGAAGACATCGTGGATGCCGTAGCCATCACTGCCGTTCAGGCCCAAGCCCGTAAAAAAGAGAAGGTGTAAGAGAAACTCCCAGATGAAAGTGCGCTGGAAAAAACTGCTGGCCGCGCCATTCGTCTTCGTCGCGGCGATCGTTATCCTGCTGGAAGATTGGCTGTGGGACGACCTTCAGCGGCTGGCCGCGACAATTGGCCGACTGCCGATCTTCCGTCAGATTGAAGCGCTAATTGTCAGTCTGTCTCCCTACGCTTCACTTGCCGTCTTTGCCGCGCCAACGTTGCTGTTGCTACCTGTGAAACTGGCGGCGCTGTGGCTGATCTCGCACGGACAAGCTTGGCTTGGCTTGCTGACAGTAATTGCAGCCAAAATCGTGGGCACGGCAATGGTCGCTCGCATCTACCAACTTACTGCGCCGAAGCTGCTGCTAATCGCCTGGTTTGCCCGCCTGCACGCTCGATTTGTCTCATTCAAGGCACGTGTCTATCACGCAATCAAATCAACGAAGATTTATCAGCGCGCGCATGGCCAATATTCACAGGTGCGAGAAGGATTTCGTCGTTGGAGGCAGGGCCGGAAAGGCTTCTGGCACAGGCGATGGATGGCAACCATCAAGCTGCTGCGCAGGCCAAATTAGCTTCAAAAAGGGGTGTAATCAAAAGTGGGACTCGTCACTAGACAAAACTCTATCTCCGGAGAAGATGAGGTGACAATTTCTCTGAAAGGGCAAAGTGATGAAAAAGAATCTGGAAGAACGTTTGAGAGCGCATCCGGGGTTGTACGAGCGGATCAATAAGTTGGTGGAAGTGGTCGAGAATGCGGGGGGCGACGTGAACAAGGCTGCCC
>JBDSAM010000146.1:0-10186 GCA_039922135.1 Blastocatellia bacterium | reverse complement strand
GGGCCAGAGTTTGCGGATAGAGCCGACGGCGTTCGGGCAATTCCAAGTCTTCAATCAGCAACCTTTCGCGCCATTTGACTTCATTGCGAAGTGTAATTGTCGCAAGTTCGCGTCCCAATCCGCGTGTTACCTGCAACAGCAACTCGGCATCATCAATCTGGTATGCGATAACGCGCCAGCTTTGCGAACGCTGATCATCCCACCAGGCAAAAATCAGCTTGCCCCATTCAACATTCAATTCGTAGTTCGCTGATGGAATTGTCGCCAGCAAACTTTCCCCTGCGAATAACTGCCATTCCGGGCAATTCTGCATGGTCGGCATGGCCAGCATTGCACGTTCCAATGCGTATCTGGCAGTAGTGGCATCTTCGTTAGTGGTGATTGGAGTCATGATCTGGCTCAGGCTGCTTTCAAATCGGCTTAGGCAAAATAAGCGCAAAAGAAGGAACGTGCGCAATTTGGAAAATCACTTTCCACGGTGTTACCATCGGCCCGTCGCGAAATCGTAGACATTCTACCGTCCTCGATCCGATCAACCTATCTCTCGACATTGGCAATTTGGCAATTTGGTCTGCAATGTCATCAACTCCGTCAACTTCGATGGGAATGTTATGGTTTGTCACAACTGTGGGCGAGAGATCAAGCTTATTGGCAAAGTCCTGCGCAAGGATGAATGCCTGCATTGTAATGCGGATATGCACTGTTGCAAGAACTGCCGCTTCTTCGATCCGGGCAGGAGCAAACAGTGCAGCGAACCGCAGGCTGATTACGTGCCAGACAAATCGAGAGCCAATTTTTGCGAATTCTTTGAACCCAACAAAGGTCTGCCGTTGACCTCGCACAGAGGCGGGCAAAGTGCGCAGCGCGACGACGTACGCAAAGCTTTTGATGATCTATTCAAAAAATGATTTCCCTCAATCACAACTCCCCTTGCGGGCTACCTTTTTGTCTTTGCAATCTTTTTTAGTGTTGTATGGAAGAGCGTTATTTTTTTCCGGCATCAACTTCTGAGTCAATGCCATCGCCAGTCCAATCATTAGTGCCATCTGTGGAGGCGGTTCCGCCTGTGCGTCGGCAAACGGTCGTTTACCGGTTGCCGCAAATGATCCCTACGGCGATCGTTGAGCGACGCAGCAGATTGACCTTGGGCAAGGTGTTACTTCACCTGTTGCTATTCGCGCTGACTGGAATTACTACGGGGTTGGTTGGTCTGTTTCTGTTTGGGTCGCTGGCTTCAAGCGTGGTCTATGCGCTGGCGCTGCTGATGATTCTGACAGCGCACGAGATGGGACATTATATCGCCAGCCGCTGGTATGGCGTGGATGCGACACCGCCCTATTTCATTCCTTTCTTTATCCCTTTTCCCGTGCTACAGGCGGGGACGTTTGGCGCGTTTATCAAAATCAAATCGCCGATTCCGTCACGCCGCGCGTTGTTTGACATCGGTATTGCCGGGCCGCTGGCGGGGTTTGTTTTTTTGATCCCGGTGGTGTTTATCGGCCACTATTTCGCACAACCGCCAGAGCCAGGGCCAGCAGGAATCGTGCTTCAAGACCCATTGCTGTTCAAGTTTTTTCAGCGCCTGCTACATCTTCCGTCCGACTTGGCGTTAAACCCAGTGACTTGGGCCGCCTGGATCGGCGCGCTGATGACCAGCCTGAACCTGCTCCCCGTGGGGCAACTGGATGGCGGGCACGTTACCTATGCCACCCTAGGCGCACGCGGTCACAAGATTGTCTCGATAGCCTGTTATCTGATTGTGATTGCGCTGGCGGTCTATGGCGCAATCCACAATACCTGGAACTGGGTGGTCTGGCTGATCCTGCTAACTTTGATGATCCGTGCAGGCCATCCGCCGGTAACGGATGAAGAGGAACCGTTAGGCGTCGGTCGAATAATCGTGGCATTGATTGGTTTGATCGTCTTCATTCTTTGTTTTATGCCTTTCCCGATCTCTCTTTGAGAATGTGGATTTGACAACCCGCAATCCGCAATCGAGGAGTATTTCTTATGACGCTTCTGGCTTCTGACGTGATGGTGAAAGACGTCATTACCGTCAACGAGACGACTTTGCTGAAGGACGTGACCAAAATGTTCAGTGAAAACAGCATCACCGGCGTGCCGGTCGTCAACGCTGAAAGCCAATTGGTAGGTGTACTTTCGGAAACCGACATCATTCGCAAGACGATCAGCATCGGAGCGTGGTCCCCCAAAACCGCCGGACAGATTATGACCAAACCGGCCGTCACCGTTGCGCCGGACGAAACGTTGCAGCGGGTCTGCGAATTGATGCACAACCGCCGAATCCATCGCGTTGTCGTTGCCGAAGGCAAGCAGATCAAAGGCATCATTACGACAATGGACATCTTGCGAGCCATCGCCATTCAATCGAAACAATCAGGACAGGCCGCCTTCGAAAACTAAACAGATGCTCGACCGGACCATCTTCCTTGCAATACTTGCGCTACTCATTCTGACGCCATTGCCATACGGCGCGGTGGAAAGCTGGTCTATTGCCCTGTGGGAGGTCAGCGTCTTCGCCGTGGTTGTACTGTGGGCGCTGTTATCTGCTGTGCAAGGGCGATTCAGCATTACCCTAAATCCGCTTGTCTGGCCGCTGCTGGCGCTACTTATCGTGGCCATTGTGCAAGTCTTGCCGTTGATGTCTGGCGAACGGCACACCATCAGCTACTCGCCCTTTGCCACCTCGCAATTCGCGATCAAACTTTTCGCTTCTATTTGTTTCTTTTTGCTCTTCGCAACCTTCGTTAACACCGATAAGCGGCGTGATACGGCAGTCAAAGTGATGATTGGCCTGTGCGCCGTCATTGCACTGGTTGGCATTGGCCAGACTTACGTTGGAAAGCTGCTATGGCAGCGAGGAACGTTTGGCCCATTCGTCAACCGTAACCACTTCGCGGGATTTCTGGAAATGGGCGTTGGGCTGGCCGGAGGGTTGCTGGTTGGCCGCGCAGTTAAGGTGGAGTGGATGGCGGTTTACGGAAGCTGCGCGTTGGCCATGTGTGCTGGAATTGTATTGTCGGCTTCGCGCGGAGGCGTACTGGCGCTGGGAGCAGAATTTGTTTTTCTGGCGTTGATGGCTGTTCCGTCCTGGTTTTCCGGCCGCAGCGGAAAAGGGGCAAAAGACGAGGACCGTTCGCGCCGCGCTGGCTTGCTGGTTCGCACCGCAGCGGCATTGCTAATCGGCGCGGCTGCCGTGATCGGCGTATCAGTCCTGGTTGGTTCGGAGAAGTTGGTGCAGAACTTTGCGCAGATTCAGACCGAGACGCAAGGACAGCTTCCGGCCAGCGAACGCTTCAGCCGCCGCGACATCTGGAATTCGGCCATTCAGCTTGTCAAAGATCATCCGCTACTCGGTGTCGGGTTGGGGGCATTTCAATTCGCTTACACGCGATATGACAAAAGCTCCGGCGCGCAACGCGTCGAACAATCACACAACGATTATCTGCAAGTGCTGGCCGATGCCGGATTGCTCGGCGGCGCAGTTCTGCTGGCCTTTATCATTTTGCTTTTCGCGCGAGGGTTTGCGGCGGCAGGGACGCACGACCGGCGCAGGCGAGCAATTGTTTTTGGCGCATTGGCTGGCTGTTTTGGCATCGCCATTCATAGCTTCGTCGAATTCAATCTGCAAGTCACCTCAAACGCACAGATGTTCCTGGCGTTGGCCGCGCTGGCCACTGTCGAACGCCGGAAACATGGCTCGCGCGACGCCAGCGAAGAAATGTGATGGCCCGGATGGTATTTATTCTCCGCAGGCGGTGTCCGACAAACTTCAGTTTGTCGAGTATTCGAGCGCACGACAAACTGAAGTTTGTCGGACATTTTGGAGAATGAATGACCCTGGATGGCCTGCCAGCATAGTTTAATCGCTATCTTGTCGCTTCCCGCCTTTTTGTCTACACTGTCGCCGCTTGCCATTCCGGCCTGCAAACAAGCTCCGAAATCGTCTTAAAAGAAGTTATGTCGCATCGTAAAAGAGCAATTTCATTGGCCATCATCTGCGCATTCGCGCTGGCCGTGGCGGTCGCGAATCTGCCTGCCAGCGTGGTTCGGGCGTTGTCCTTTCAGCAGTCGAAAAAACGTTCTCCGCAAAAGCCCGCCCCTGTCAGGCCTGCCAATGACCGTGAAGCGCTGGCCAAAAAGCCCGCCCCATCCGGCACGGTCAAAGATCGGCTGGGCGAAGACGACGGTTATG
The DNA here is from genome assembly GCA_039922135.1 of Blastocatellia bacterium. Lineage (GTDB taxonomy): Bacteria > Acidobacteriota > Blastocatellia > RBC074 > RBC074 > RBC074. The sequence continues at coordinate 5,970 of JBDSAM010000146.1, read as the reverse complement.
GCATTGTGGTGTTTTACTCCGCCACGGTTCACGGCAATCTGGAAGTATGTGGCTGTCCGATCCATCCGCTGGGCGGCGTGGCGCGTCGCGCCGGTTATATTAATGCTTTTAAAAAGCGCAGCCCTGACGCTGCTGTTCTGCAAGTGGATGCTGGTTACATCTTCAGCGACGATCTGAATGCGACGGGCAACGGTCTGAGAGAAGACGCGCGATTGATGAATGAATGGATCGTCCGCGCGAATGAAGCAATGAATCTGGATGTAGTCAATCTGGGCTATCGCGACCTGCGGTATGCTGATCTGCTGTTGCGGCCAGACTCCAAGCTGAAAGCTGAAAAGTCCGCAATCATCTCTTCCAACGTCAAAGCCACTGATGCCGCGCACATCAATCCCGCGCCTTATGTCATCAAAACCGTGACCGCCAAACGGTTGTCGCAGCCCGTTCGCATCGCCTTCATTGGCGTCAGTGAGGTTGCGCCAGAAGAACAGCAGAACGCGATTAAGGCCAGCGGTTTCGTCATCAACGATCCATTTGAAGCGGTCAAGGCGACACTGGCCGAAGTCCGCGCTCAAGCGGATGTCACCGTTGTAGTCGGATTCCTTTCGCTGCCTGCGGTCAACAAACTGGCCAGGCAGAACGACGATCTGGACATCATCATCAACACCGATGAGCGCGGCCTGGTTCCTGATCCGCGCCAGATCAATAACGCGCTGGTCGTTTATGCCGCAAAAGAAACCAAGCATTTGGGCGAACTGCGGTTTTACACCGACAAGGATGGCGCGGTGGATCGCTTCACAGCGCGTTACGTCCAACTGGATGAAGTCATCCCAGACGATCCGCAAATGGGCGCGATGGCCAAACAGGCGCGGCAGGAAATTGATGTCGTGCAGAACCGCCTGGCTGAAGAAGAAGCGAAAGCGTATGTCGCCGACACTTCTCAACCTTCGCCTTACGTGCAATCTGAAACCTGCGCCAAGTGCCACCAAGCGGAGTATGACGTTTGGCAGAAATCGCGCCACTCGCATGCCTTTGCCGCGCTTGAAACCAAAAACCGCACGTTTGATGCCGCCTGTATTGGCTGTCACTCGCTCGGTTTTCAGCAACCCGGCGGCTTTGTCAATATTAAAGCCACGCCACAATTGGCCAACGTGCAGTGCGAATCCTGTCACGGCCCTGGCGCGGCGCACGTTGCCGGACCAGCAGCAGGCAATTACAAAACGCCGCCGAAGAATCAAAGCTGTTTGATCTGCCACGACCGCGAAAACAGCCCGGATTTCGACTTTGCCAAATATTGGCCGGTCATCACGCATACAAACACATTCAAACAACCGGTACAGAACGGGGAGCGTAAGCGACCTGCGGTTCGTAAATCGCGCCGCCCACGGTAAAGCTTTTTGCTTAGTATCTTTTCTGTTCCATCTCTAACGGTCGCCAGATGGAAAGCCTGCTTAAACTGCTGCCGATGATGATTCGCCTGTCGGGCGATAACGAAGAGGTGCGGGAGCAGGCAGTCTTTGCCGCGTGGCGAGCGGCCGCAGGGAAAGGGATTGCCAGCGCCTGCGTGCCGTTCCGGCTGTATCGCAAACAGTTGGTGATCGCCGTGCTTGATCAGACCTGGAAGAAGCAGTTGGAAAGGCTCGCAGGCGAATACCTATTCCGCATCAATTCGCTGTTGGGCGCGCCGCTGGTGACATTTATTGAATTCCGCGAGGATCGCAGTCACGTGCTGGAATCTCGCAAAGGTGATGCTAAGCCCTTCGAGTTTCATCATACCGAAGAACTGGCGGGCGAACTGCAATCATCGGCCAACGACATCAAAGACTACGAACTGCGCCAACAGTTTTTGCGCACGGCGGCAAAGAGTTTGGAGAGAAAAGAAACCGGAGAACAATGATCGCGAATTCCAGGCGCGGGCTGCGGAATCACTTCTTGACCGCAATCCGCAATCCGCAATCAAACATGCCTATCACACGAATCGAAGTTGAAAAAATTGCCAAACTGGCCAATCTGGAATTGACCGACGCTGAAAGGGAATCTTTCACGGGGCAGCTTGCGGCCATCGTCGAATACATTGACCAATTGAACGAACTGGACACATCCGCCGTCAAAGCCTGGCAAACGCGCAGCGCGGGCGAGGCGATCTCGTCATACGCTTCGCGGGACGATGTCGTGCGCCCGAGCCTTGGTCAGCAAAAGGCGCTGGATCAAGCGCCCGATGCAGATGAAGGCCATTTTCTGGTTCCGCGCGTCATCTAGTTTGGGTGGTTGGTGGCTGGTGGTTGGTAAAAAGCCCCGGCTCATTACCAACCACCAACCACCGGCCACCGGCCACCATTCGGAGTTATTGTTTTGAAACTGACCGTCGAAGAAATCCATAACCTTTACGCCGCGGGCGATGCGACGCCCAGCCAGATCACCCGCGCTGCGCTCGATAAGATTGAACGGGACAACGAACGACTGAACGCTTATCTAACCATCAACCGCGATGGCGCATTGAAAGCCGCTGCCGCGATGGATGGTGACATTCAATCCGCGATCAAAGAGAAGCCGCTGGCCGGTATCCCGGTCGCCATCAAAGACAACATGTGCACCGAAGGTATCCGCACGACTTGTGGCTCGCGCATTTTGGGCAACTACGTTCCGCAATACACCGCGACGGCGGTCAAGAAGCTTGAAGCCGCCGGCGCGATCATTGTCGGGAAAACCAACCTGGACGAATTCGCGATGGGCGGTTCGACCGAAAACTCTGCCTTTGGTCCCGCGCGCAATCCGCATAATACTGAATACGTGCCCGGCGGCAGTTCTGGCGGGTCAGCGGTGGCGGTTGCCGCTGATCACGTTCCTGTTTCGCTGGGGTCCGATACGGGAGGTTCGATTCGCCAACCCGCGTCGTTTTGCGGCGTCGTAGGGCTGAAACCCACCTATGGCCGTGTCTCGCGTTTCGGGCTGGTGGCGTTTGCCTCTTCGCTTGATCAGATCGGGCCGTTCGCCACGAATGTCAAAGACGCCGCGCGCATGCTGCAAGTCATCGCTGGCCACGATCGCCACGATGCGACTTCGGCCAACATCGAAGTGCCTGATTATCTGAATGCGCTGACCGGCGACATCAAAGGCTTGCGCGTAGGCGTGCCGCCGGAATGTTTCGGCGAAGGTCTGGATGGGGAAGTCAAAGCAAAAGTGGAAGCGGCAATTCACAAATTGAAAGATCGCGGCGCGGAAATTGTCGAAGTTCATTTACCTCACACAAAGTATGTCGTCGCTGTCTATTACCTGATTGCGACTGCTGAAGCTTCATCGAATCTGGCAAGGTTTGATGGTGTGCGCTATGGCTTTCGCGCGGAAGAGGCGCGCTCGCTTTCTGAACTTTATCGCTGCACGCGTGACGAAGGGTTCGGTGCTGAAGTCAAACGACGAATCATGCTCGGCACGTTTGCGTTATCGTCGGGCTATTACGATGCCTATTACGAAAAGGCCCAGCGCGTGCGCACAATGCTAGTCAACGATTTTGCTGAAGCGTTCAAAAAATGCGACGTAATTGCCACGCCCACCGCGCCCACTCCGCCCTTCAAAATCGGCGACAAATCCGATGATCCGCTGGCGATGTACCTGTGTGACATCTACACGGTGACGATCAATCTGGCAGGCGTGCCTGCCATCAGCATACCGTGCGGCGTGTCGTCATCCACGTCACCGATGAGTGGCCTGCCCATTGGCCTGCAATTGATCGGCAACCATTTCGACGAAGCGCGGCTACTCAATGCTGCCTACGCCTACGAGCAGCAGCCACGCAAACCATGATTGTTTGCCGGAAGAGGATGACATACCCTTTAGCCGCTAACTCTCATTCGGAATGCCGACTGATTTTGAGGAGAAGATATGACGCCAGCAACCAGACCTGCCGAAATTCAACTCAATCCGTTTCGCGTGCGGGCGACTCCGATCTTGCGGAAGCTGAGCGATGAGGATTTCTACGATCTCTGCCAAGCCAATCCTGAATTGCGCATCGAACTCACCAAGGAAGGGGATCTGCTGCTTATGCCGCCAACCGGAGGAGAAACCGGAGGAAACAATTTCAATCTGAGTGGCGAGTTTCACATTTGGGTGAAGTTCGACAAGCGTGGCAAAGGCTTCGATTCGTCAACCGGCTTCACCCTGCCCAACGGCGCAAAGCGGTCGCCCGATCTGGCCTGGGTCAGGCGCGAACGATGGGAGGCGCTCACCCCCCAACAACGCCGTATCTTCCCACCGCTCTGCCCCGACTTTGTTGTCGAACTGCGCTCGCCTTCCGACTCCCTGGATCAACTGAAAGAGAAGATGCGGGAATATATGGACAACGGCGCGCAGCTTGGCTGGTTGATTGATACCAGGGAACGGAAGATCTACATCTATCGCCAGGACACGCCGCTTGAGGTTCTGGATAATCCGGCCAGCGTTTCCGGCGAACCGCTGCTGCATGGATTCATTCTGGAGATGAAAGTGATTTGGGAAGAGTGATCCGACAGGGACATCCAACCCCAAACACAGAAACTTAATTGGTCAAACCGATTGAACCTTGACAGGCTTCCGCCTCAAGCTGATAATCCCCGCCGCTAACGTGGCTCACCAAAAACGATTAGTTCAAAAATCAAAATAGAGACACTGCTTTGCTGGACATATACATTCCACGTCGGCGTTAGCTAGAGCTTTGCTGGGACCGCAATTCTGAAACACTCCGTTTCATATAACGCGCAATTTCATTTTTGAATAGAGCAGGCGATTGGCCGTCAAAAGTCGGTCGTTACACTACCTCAACTCAACGGGCGTCCGCCTGCGGCCGCTCGCCCATCCCTACGGAGAAAAATTATGCGTTTTGAACCAATGGTTAAACGCACCGTTCCGGCTTTCTTGTTGACGTTGCTGCTGGCCGTTTTCGCATACGGTCAAACCAGCGCCAGCTTGAGCGGAACGGTGCATGACCCGAATGGAAGCGCCCTTGCCGGCGCCAAAGTCACAGTCAGCAATCCGGCAAAGAATCTACAGATTGATGCCAAGACCAATTCGGACGGAACGTTTTCGTTCCCGGTGCTGCAACCTGGTGAATACACCATCACCGTTGAAGCACAAGGGTTCAAGAAAGCTATCCAGAGCGGCATTGTTATCAACGCTTCTGACCGCCAGTCCACCGGCACCATCAAGCTGGAAGTCGGTGACATTTCCAACACCGTTGAAGTGACGGCGGATGCCGCACGGTTGCAGATCAAGAGCGAGAGTGGCGAGCAAAGCACTTCGATTAACAACCAACAGATTCAAAACCTGGCCGTCAATGGCCGTAACTACCTAGACCTGGTCAAACTGACGCCGGGCGTGGTTGTCACCACTGGGTTTTCCACTTCCGGCCCGGGCGGTATCGGCAACATCAATATCAATGGCGAGCGGGGCGGGAAAGCCAACTTAACCATTGACGGCACCACCAACATTGACACTGGATCGAACGGCACCCAGCACATCGCACTGTCGCTCGACAACATCGCTGAGTTCAAACTGATCACGTCGAACTATCAAGCCGAGTACGGCCGTTCATCGGGCGGCGAAATTCAAATCGTGACCAAGTCGGGCACCAGCGAGTTCCACGGCACGGGCTATTACTTCCACCGCCACGAACAGTTCAACGCCAACAGCTTTTTCAATAATGCCAACGGGCGCATTGGCGATCCGAACACCGGCATTCAGCGCAACCCGCGCAACTTCTACCGCTACAATCAACAGGGGTACAACATCGGCGGCCCGGTCTATCTGCCGAAGAAGTTCTTCGGCCCCTTGGGCAGCGAAAAGCTTAAGGAGAAGCTCTTCTTCTTTTGGTCACAAGAATGGCAACAACAATTGGTACCGCAGTCCGCGCGTCAATCACGCGTGCCGACGGCGCTGGAAGCGGCCGGCAATTTCAGCCAGACCCGCGATGGCAATGGCAACCTGGTAACGATCATTGACCCC
>JBDSAM010000145.1:0-5158 GCA_039922135.1 Blastocatellia bacterium | reverse complement strand
TTAGCAGCAGCAATACCCTATGGCTTTGGACGCTTGCTGATTCAATTCACGGTGCCGCCAATATGGCTGTGGCGGCTTCCTAATGGCTTCGGGCCCTCACTGCCCGGACGCTACTGATTGCAGGCTTTCGGAAGCAGTTCAGCTGACCCGCGCCGAGGCACGCGCCCGGATCAACTTTCGGCTTCTTCTTGCCCCCTCCACTGATGTAAGCGTAAAACTGCGGGGAAAACTTGAACGTCTGACAAAAATATTTTGAGATTTTTTGCGGCAGGATGGTTAAGGCCGCCCATATAGAACAGGAGAAAGGATTTATGGATTTCAAACTCGTCTCTGAATACCAACCGCAAGGCGATCAACCTGAAGCAATTGAGACTTTAGTCAGAGGCCTGACCGAGGGCGAAAAGCATCAAGTGCTGCTCGGCATCACTGGTTCAGGCAAAACATTTACTGTTGCCCAAGTCGTTGCCCGAGTAAATCGTCCGACACTGGTGATGGCGCACAACAAGACGCTGGCCGCGCAGCTTTATCAGGAATTCAAAACTTTCTTCCCGGAAAATGCGGTCGAGTATTTCGTCAGTTATTACGATTACTACCAGCCGGAAGCTTATATCGCCGCGACCGACACCTACATCGAAAAAGACTCCTCTGTAAATGAAGAGATTGACCGGCTGCGAATGTCGGCTACGCGGTCGGTGTTTGAGCGGCGGGACGTGATTATCGTCGCCTCGGTCTCTGCCATTTACGGCATTGGTGACCCAAATGCGTATTACGGCATGCTGATGTTCGTCGAGCCGGGGCAGAAAATCAGCCGCAACGAGATCATCAAAAAGCTGGTCGAATTGCTGTACGAACGCAACGACATCGAATTCGGGCGCGGCAGTTTCCGCGTTCGCGGTGACATAATTGAAGTTTATCCCAGCTATCAGGAGCAGGCTTACCGCATTGAACTGTGGGGTGACGAGGTGGATTCCGTCTCACTGATTGACCCTTTGCTGGGCGAAGTGATCAAGAAGTTCGATACGCGCGTGCCGATCTATCCTAAGTCGCACTACGTCACTACCCCCGCCACCGTCAAACGCGCCGTCAAAACCATCAAAGCAGAACTGGAATGGTGGGAGCCGCAGTTGATCACGCAAGGCAAGCTGATCGAAGCCCAACGCCTGCATCAACGCGTGATGTATGACCTGGAGATGTTCAACGAACTGGGCTTCTGCCGAGGCGTAGAAAACTATTCGCGCCACATGACCGGCAAACCCGAAGGCGCGCCGCCGCCGACGCTTTACGATTACCTGCCAGAAGACACGCTGGTTGTGATTGATGAGAGTCATCAATCCGTCCCGCAAATCCGCGCAATGTACACCGGCGACCGTTCGCGCAAACAGAATCTGGTGGATTTCGGATTTCGTCTGCCATCGGCGCTGGATAACCGCCCGCTGAAGTTCGAAGAGTGGGAGCAACGCGTCGGCCAGGTGATCTATGTTTCCGCCACGCCCGGCCCATATGAGTTGACCAAATCCAGCGGCACGTTTGTCGAACAGGTGATCCGCCCAACGGGCTTGCTTGACCCCGTGGTCGAAATCCGCCCCGTGCGCGGCCAAATTGACGACCTGCTGGATGAAGTCCGCCAGCGCGCCGAACGCAACGAACGCGTGCTGGTGACAACGCTAACCAAAAAGATGTCGGAAGACCTGACCGATTATTACGGCGATCTAGGCGTCAAAGTCCGCTACATGCATTCGGAGATCGTAACTCTGGAACGCATTAAGATTCTGCGCGACCTGCGCAGAGGCGAATTCGACGTGCTGGTTGGCATCAACCTGCTGCGCGAAGGCCTGGATTTACCTGAAGTCTCTCTAGTGGCGATTCTGGACGCCGATAAAGAAGGCTTCCTGCGCAGCGAATCATCGCTAATTCAAACCATCGGTCGCGCCGCTCGTAACTCCGCCGGCAAAGCGATTCTGTACGCCGACAAAATGACCGATTCAATGCGCCGCGCCATCGGCGAAACCGAACGCCGCCGCGCCAAACAGATAACGTACAACGCCGCCCACGGCATCACCCCACAATCCATCATCAAACCAATCGAAGCCACGCTGGTCACCGCCTACGAAGCCGACTACTTCAAAGTGCCGATCAACCTGGAAGCTTACGACGAATACAGTCCCGAAAAGCTGGCCGAAACCATCGTCCAACTGGAACACGACATGCGCGGCGCGGCGAAGAATTTGCAGTTCGAACGCGCGGCGGAATTGCGCGACAAGATCAAATATTTGCGGGAACGTGAACTTCAAGTTGTTTGAAGGATCGCCGAGTGAAAACAAATGGGCGTGAAAAGCAGCGACTGCTCTTTACGCCCATTTAATCTTTGTTGGCAATGAAAATCACATCATTCCCATTCGCCCAGCTTGATCTTTTTGCCAATCTTCTTTTTGATCAGCTCGCGTTTGAGCGGGCTTAAATATTCGATGAAGACCTTGCCATCAATATGATCTTTTTCGTGCAGCACACAGCGCGCAGCCAGCCCGTCAACTTCAAAGGTGAACTCTTTGCCCTTGAGATCAATAGCTTGGACGGTGACGATTTCGGGGCGCTCGACTTCAAAGTAAATCCCCGGAAAGCTCAGACAACCTTCTTCGTTGACGACAGTGCCTTTGGTGTCCACGATCTGGGGATTGATGCAGACGATGCGTTCTTTGGTTTCTTTGCCAGCGCTGACGTCCATGACGAACAGCTTTTTTGACAGCGCGACTTGCGGAGCGGCCAGCCCAACGCCTTTGGCGTCGTACATCGTATCGAACATGTTCAAGATAAAGGCGGCCAGTTGGCCGTCAATGTTCTTGATCTCTTCTCCCTCTTTTTGCAAAACGGGATCGCCGTATTTGACTATTTCCAGTTTCATCTCGTCTCTCAATACTCCTTAACCTGTTGGCAATAATTTTCGTAATTTCGCTTCATCTCGCGTAGTGAATCGCCGCCGAACTTTTCGCCCATCGCCCGCGCTAGCACAATAGCAACCATTGCTTCGCCGATGACGCCCGCCGCCGGAACCGCCGTCACGTCCGAGCGTTCAAAGTCGGCTTCCATCACTTCTTTGGTTTCGATGTTGACGCTGCGCAGCCGTTTGCGTAGCGTGGCAATCGGCTTCAAATAACCGCGAACGCGAAGCTCTTCGCCGTTGGTCATGCCGCCTTCCAGACCACCCGCGCGATTCGACATTCGATAAAATGCCTTTTCATCGGCATTGTAGCCAATCTCGTCGTGCACCTGAGAGCCGGGCATTGCGGCGTTGGCCACGCCTTCGCCCAACTCGACGGCTTTGGTGGCGTGGATGGACATCACGGCTTGGGCCAGTTGCCCGTCGAGTTTTCCTAACCAACTGGTGTGCGAGCCCAAGCCGGGCGGGCAGCCTTTGGCGACGATTTCAAAAATGCCGCCGAGCGTGTCACCTTCTTCCGTACCTGCTTTATCAATGCGTTCGATCATTTGCGCTGCGGCCTGCGCGTCCACGCAGCGCAGCATCTCGTCGTCGTAAACAGATTTGATCTGTTGCCAATTTGCTTCTCGATTTGAAATCGAAATCTCGCCGAGTTGAATGACGTGGCTGGCCAGTTCGATGCCGAACTCACGCAGCAATAATCTAGCGAAAGCGCCGACCGCCACACGCATTGTCGTTTCGCGTGCGCTGGCGCGTTCCAGAATATCGCGCAGATCACGCCGGTCATATTTCAAACCGCCGACTAGATCGGCGTGGCCCGGTCGCGGGCGAATCACTTTGCGGTCGCGTTCGGGCGGCACGGCGGGCTTTTCCGCCGCCATCACGTCCAACCAGTTTTTGAAATCGCGGTTTTCGACCATCACGGCGACTGGAGAACCCAGCGTTTCGCCGTGCCGCACACCGGTTAGGATTTGCGCAGTGTCGGTTTCGATCTTCATCCGCCCGCCGCGCCCGTAGCCCTGCTGACGCCGCCACAGTTCGTGATTGATGAAGTCCTGGTCAATCGGCAAACCGGCAGGCAAGCCTTCGATGGTGGCGACCAGAGCGGGACCGTGCGATTCGCCTGCGGTTGTGAAGTTAAAGATAGCCATTGTTGTTATGAAGCAATTCTGCCAGTCCGCTCAGGGCTTGGGCTGCCATCGGTGTTTGATTTTGCCTTTGCGTTGTGCTCGTTCCCAGGCTTCGTCAGTGAAAATGTAGAGGCACTCACCTTTTTGAATCTCCCGGATTGCCTGCCGGCATTGAGGCATCAGCGTGAGGAGTTCGGAAACCTTTCCAGTGACAGCGCGCAAGACGATCAAACCGATGTCATAGTCTGGCAGCCGTTGCTGATATTCAATATTTGAATCGGTCGAAATCATCACATCGAAAAGCGTTTGCGCTTGAGCAAGCAGGTCTCCATTACGCAAACGCCGCCAGCCCATCTCCTGCGCCGTCCTGACTTCGTGATCGGATAAATGCTTGCGCAAAGGGCGCGGGCAGCAGGCATCAAAAAGTATTTTCATCGCGCAAGGGGATTCCTGTCAGCATTCCGTCGAGGATGGCCTGCTTCACTACGCCCAGCACTGCAAGCGCTTCCTCTTTGGTCACGCTGTCATAATCGGCCAGAAACTCATCAACCGTACTACCTGTCGCCAGATAGTTAATCAAGACATCGGCCTGCATGCGGACTGCCCCGATGGTTGGATGCCCGCCAAGTTTCTTAGGATTTTGCTGGATGGGCGTATTCGGGACAGGCGCAGATTCAACCATCGGGAGAGGCAAGGTTGAAACCTGTGAGTTGTTAACGGCTTCGGCAACAGCATTACTCATAATTTTTCTCCTTTTGCGAGACAGCCTGAATGAGCGCGAAGTATAAAAGCCGCGCCAGCGATGGGCAAATCAGCGATCCTGCGCCGCCCACAGATTGAAAAAGCGCGCGCCTTCCGGCCATAATCCGCGCTCGTTTCTTCCACACACTTTCATTCAACTTCGAAAAGGAATATGCAAAGAGCAATGCAATCTCCATTCGCACACATCCAGCAAGCGCCGCCCGATCCGATCATCGGCTTGACCGAAGCCTTCAACAACGACACGAACCCGGCCAAGGTCAATCTGGGCGTCGGCGTGTATCAAGACGCCAACGGCAAAGTGCCCGTCCTCGACGTTGTCCGCGAAGCCCAA
>JBDSAM010000144.1:0-4171 GCA_039922135.1 Blastocatellia bacterium | reverse complement strand
ACGCTGGAAGCAATCACTGAAGAAGAGTTGGCAGGAAATATTGAAACACCGTTCGGGACGTTCCCCCGTGGCCAGATGTTTACTTTCGCCTACGACGAACACTGGCACCATCGCGGACAGATTTATACCTATGCACGGTTGCTGGGCAAAGACGCGCCGATGCTTTACGACTACGAAAATTCACCGGCTTGATATTAACTGAGGTAGAAACAGGACGAGCGAGGAAATGGCGGCGGCGTTAATCCGCCGCCATTTGCATTGGGCGATCCAGCGCTTGCGGCAATGCGTCGCGCCAGAGTCCTTGCAGAATTGCGACCGGGGCAGAAACCAGGGAATTGTTACCGCTGACGATCTCCAACTTCTCGCCGCCGACTTCGCCAATCACCGCGCACGGCACGCCCGCTTTGGCAGCTAGCTCTTTTACCATCTCGACTTTTTCTGGTTTGACGCTGAGCAAAATGCGCGAAGGCGATTCGGCAAAGAGCAACGCCAGACTATCGTCCAACTCGCTCAAGCCTACGTGTTCCGACAAATCAATCTTTGCGCCAACCGCATTCCGGCCATAGCTGGAAAAGCAGCTTTCAGCCAGGGCCACGGCCAGCCCGCCTTCCGCGCAATCGTGCGCCGACCGCACCAGGCAGGATTGAATTGCCGTCAGGCAAACTTGCTGGACTGCCTTTTCGGCTTCTATGTCCAGGTGGGGAACCGCGCCTTCGGCTTCGCCCGTCAGAACTGAAAGTAATTCGCTTGCGCCCAGATCATTGCCCGTTTTGCCAATCAGCAAGATGGAATCGCCTGCGTCTTTGAACCATTGCGTGGTGATGTGCTTGGCGTCTTCGATTACTCCGAGCATGCCAATGACCGGAGTTGGATAAATCCCTTTGCCTTCGGTTTCGTTATAAAAACTGACGTTGCCGCCGGTGACGGGCGTTCCAAATGCCGTGCAGGCTTCGGCTATTCCATCAATTGTCTCACTGAACGCCCACATCACTTCTGGCCGCTGGGGACTGGCAAAATTCAAACAGTTGGTGACGGCCAGCGGGCGCGCGCCGCTGCAAACAACATTTCGCGCGGATTCGGCAACCGCCAGCTTTGCGCCTTCGCGCGGATTCAGATGGCAGTACCGGCTGTTGCAATCCAATGACATGGCCATCGAACGCCGCGTCTCTTTGACGCGAATGACCGCCGCGTCAGAACCGGGCAGCACAACGGTGTTTGTCCGCACCATATGATCATACTGGCGATAGACCCATTGTTTCGACGCAATGTTTGGTGAAGCCAGCAATCGGCACAGCAACTCCGTCATTACATTGCCATCGGATTTGAGCTTTGAAATTGCGGCATCCAGCCGAGGCCTGACGTCTTCGGTGGAAATGTCGAATGGCTTCATCGGTCGCTGGTAGCGCGGGGCTTCATCAGTCAGCGCCAAGTTGGGAATATCAGCAACCAGTTCGCCTTTATGCAGTACGCGTAGGCGTTGGTCTTCGACGACGTGACCGATGATGACGGCGTCCAAACCCCAGCGGTGGAAGATTTCCATCACCTGCCGGTCGTGCCCCTTTTCAGAAACTATCAGCATGCGCTCCTGCGATTCGGACAGCATCATTTCATAAGCCGTCATGCCCGTCTCGCGTTGCGGCACCAGATCCAGGGTGATTTCGACGCCCGTCCCGGCGCGCGCCCCCATCTCGCATGAAGACGAAGTCAATCCTGCCGCGCCCATATCCTGAATGCCGACGATGGCTCTGGCGCGCATGGCTTCCAGACAGGCTTCCAGCAGCAGCTTTTCTGAGAAAGGATCGCCCACCTGCACCGTCGGGCGTTTTTCCAGCGCGGCATCATCGAATTCGGCAGAGGCCATTGTTGCGCCATGAATGCCATCGCGTCCGGTCTTCGCTCCCGCATAGATCACTGAATTGCCGATGCCTTCAGCCTTGCCATAAAAGATTTGCTCGCGCCGAACCAATCCCAGCGCGAATGCATTGACCAGTGGATTCAGCGAATAGCACGGGTCGAAATAGACTTCGCCGCCAACCGTCGGCACGCCGAACGCATTGCCGTAATCGCCTAACCCTTTGACCACGCCCGTCATAATCCGGCGATTGCGCACGATGGTGTTTGATGCAGCCTGCTCCTGCGCTTCGTCTTCAGTGCGCTGCGGCTCTTCCTTACGAATCGGGCCGAACCGCAAACTATCCATCGCTGCCACTGGCCGCGCGCCCATCGTAAAGATGTCGCGCAAGATGCCGCCAATCCCGGTAGCCGCGCCTTGATATGGTTCAATGAACGATGGGTGGTTGTGCGATTCGATCTTGAATGCCGCGCACCAGCCGTCGCCAATATCCACAATGCCCGCATTCTCGCCCGGCCCCTGCACCAAGCATTCGCCCGCCGTAGGCAAGCGTCCCAAGTGAAGGCGCGAGGATTTATATGAGCAGTGCTCCGACCACATGACCGAAAAGATACCCAGTTCGGTGAAGTTCGGTTCGCGCCCCATCAGTTGTTTGATGCGTTCGTATTCGTCAGCAGAGATATTGTGCTGGTCGAGAAGTTCGGAAGTGATCTTCATATTGCGGATTGTGGATTGCCGAATGCGGATTTCTTAAATTCAACTGCGAACTATGAACTGAAGGATGATTGCGGTTCTCGTCCAACCCGCAATCTGCAATCCACAATCCGCAATCAAGTCAGGCGCGCGCTTTCAGGATGGCCGTCAGCGCGTCGGCCATTGAAAAGAACATTGCGCGGCCATCCTTGCAACCGAGCATGCTTTCGGCGACGCGTTCCGGGTGCGGCATCAGGCCCATCACGTTGCGTTCGCGGTTGCAGATGCCAGCGATATTTTTAAGCGAGCCATTCGGGTTCGCTTCATCTGTTACCAGGCCTTCGGCATCGCAGTAGCGAAAGATTACGCGGCCTTCGCTTTCCAGTTCATTCAACGTCGTCTCATCACAGAAGTAGTTGCCTTCACCGTGGGCGATGGGCGCGCTCAGCACTTGGGCCGCAGAGTAAGCGGAGGTGAAAGGCGTGCCGGTTTGTTCGACTTTGATGTGGAGGTGTTCGCAGATAAATTTCAGGTCGCGGTTGCGCAACAGCGCGCCCGGCAGCAATCCCGATTCACACAGTATCTGAAAGCCATTGCAAATACCCAGCACCAGCCCGCCATCACGCGCGAATTCAACAACTGAGCGCATGACCGGCGAGAATCGCGCGATTGCGCCGCTGCGTAGATAATCGCCGTATGAAAAGCCGCCCGGTAGAATGATCGCATCGAAGCGGTCAATGTCTTCCTCCTTGTGCCAGATGAAGTCCACGGGCTGGCCAATCACTTTGCTGATGACGTGATAAGTGTCGTGATCGCAATTCGAGCCGGGAAAGATGACAACGCCGAATTTCATGTTTGCGTAGTCCTTGTGGCCTTAAGGTATGAGCTAGTGCTGTTTTGTACTACATCGCATGCCTATTGTCTAGACGGCCTTTCAGCACAGGTTCCCGCAGCCTCATCGCCTGAAGAAATGACTTCTTGCCTCGCCCGCAATGGTGCGAATAGAATGCGCGCCGTCTAATTACTTCCCTGAAATTTTCATCACTGGATCATTATGTTGAAAAGAGTTCTCGCCTTCAGTTTGTGCGGCCTTTTGTGTGGATCACTTTGGTCACTGGTTTTACCGGCGCTCTGGGCAGTTCCCTCTACACTTGCGCAGACCAAGAAACCGTCCCAGGTTCTGAAGCAGATGACAGAACAACAGAACAAGCTGCTGGAAAAGTTCGACAACGATGTCAGCGAAGGCAAAGCACAGCTTTACGATTGGGAATCGCGCGCCGATAACTTTCGGTTAATCGCGGCAGAGCGCGCCGCCAGCTTCAAAATCACCGATTGGAAGGACGATGAGCTGCTGGCGCTGGCAGCACTTTATCAGGCGGCGAATAACTTCCCCGCCGCCATCGAAGCCCTGCGTGCCTACCTGAAAGAGGATGCGAAATCGCGCAAGGCCCTGGAGGTACAACTCAATCTGGCAGGCGCGCTGATTGAGACGGAAAGATTTCTGGATGCAGAATCAGTTCTCGCTGGCATGCAGTTCGCCCGCTTTTCTTTTCGGGACGCTCCGGCGGTGGCGGCAGCGAAAATGGCGTTGTACAAAGACTTGGCGCTGGCTTGGCGCGACCTGGG
>JBDSAM010000143.1:0-4023 GCA_039922135.1 Blastocatellia bacterium | reverse complement strand
TGGATGAGATTACGCCGGAATAGCGAGCGCGCACCTGTTCGACGAAATCGCGCTGGCCCTTGCGATTGTCGCGCTGAATTATACGGCACCATTTGGCGCGGTGGTCGCCCAGTTCGCGATCCCATTCGTCGTAAAAGAAAACTTCGTCGCCTTCCTGCAACTCTTGCTCGCTGGTTTCGGCGTTCATCAATTCGTTCAGCAAGTCGGAATCGGTGGGCGTGCTCTCTTCATTCGATTGCGACCATTGATTGAAAAGTTCCGGACGGCGCTGCTGTTGCGGGGTCTGCTGTTGTTCATCGCCCTTGCCCTGGCTGTCGTCCTCGTCCTTCTCTTCGCTTTCCTGCTTGTCTTCGTCGGACTGATTTTCGGATTGCTGCTGATTCTTCCGGCCTTCCAGCAGTTCGTACACCATAAAGGTCGCCATCAGGGTGTCGGCAACCGTTGCCGCGTCGTGGCGCAGATAGTCGCGGACGATACTTTCAAATTCAGTCACGACGCCCGCATACGCCAGCCGCGCGCCGTTATCAATCACGCCGCCGCACAGCGTGATCTGAAACAGCATTTCGTACACAGCTTGTTCGACAGTCAGTTCAGTGATTGGCGGGCGGCGTTCGATCAATCGGGCTTGCACGAAATCCAGGTCGCGCCGGATGCCGCGATAGGCTGAGCGCAAACGCCAATCAATGCGCCCGTTTTCCAGCGTCGTGAAGATGCGCGTGGCTAGCGGCGCGTTGGGAAAGCGAGCCAGCACGGTCTTGTAATCCGCGGATTCGATTTGAGTTGGTTGAAGTTGTGGCCGCTGGCGCTGGCCCAAATGCTCAGTGTTGGAATACTGGACATATTCCTGATATTTGAACTCTTCGGGCAGCGCCCGCTTCTCTTTCTCTTCAAAGAAACGATCAATCTCTTTCAGCGCGGCACGAACATCGAACGCGCCCAGCACTCGCGTGCCAAATTCAACCTGGCCGGAAGCATGCGCGGCTAGCACTTTATAAAGCTTGAAATCTTCTTCGGGAGAATCGAACTCTGAAACTACCGACGGCAATTGAATCGTCTGGCCGTCGTTGATCTTCGATTCTTCAGGGATGCTACCCAGCGGCGCAATCACCATCTCGCGCCCGGTCAACCCTTCGACATACAGCCGCAATAAATGCGAAACCGATTCCAGCGACACGCCATCGTGCGCGCCGCGCAATCCTTCCTGGCTGGATTTGGATTCCAGAGCGTAGTAGGCCTGCGCCTTCCGCCGGTCGCTGCGATAAAGCTCCGCGCCTTCGCGCGCCCACGCCTGAAACTGGTCGAGCGTGGCATGAGCCAGAGCGCGCGGGCTGCTTTTGAAACACTCCAGCGCGACGTAAACATTGCGCGCGGCCAGTTCTTCAACAATGTCCAGCACGGCATTGACACGTTCCGGAGCGCGTTTGCGCTGCGTCAGCGAAAGCGTTGCCAACACCTTGGGCGTCAGCTTCAGAAAGTCATACACAATCGCGTTGCCTTCATCAGCGACCTTGCGCGTCACGCCGCTCCATTTATCGAAGCTGGGCGCGCCGCCGACTTCGATCACCGACCGGGCCGAACGGAAGTATTGCAGCGCCGTCGCGCCGCCGCGTTCTAAAAAGACCGCCGTCTGCTTGCACAACTCGACCACATCATCGCCGCTTTCAATAAAGCCCAGGCCTTCGCCGACCGCTGACAAAAACTCTGCCGCCGTCGCGCCCGTGCGCTGCGCAAAGCTTTCGGCCAAGCTCAAAACTGCTTCGGTTGGAGAAACGGAAGAAAAGGTGGAGAAACTGCGCAATGCAGTCAACGCCTGCGGAGCGGCGGTCAGCACTTCAGTGCTATGTTTGACGGAACGATGAGCGACTTCGACGGCGATGCCAAACAACCGAGTAGCCGCAACGGGATCGCCTAACTTCGCCGCCATGCGTGGTGCAGTGCGGAAGGTGGTCAGCGCAGCAGCGGGTGACAGCACAATCTGTTTCGTACAGAGCGAAACCAGCAAGGGCCGCAAGCTTTCGGGCAAGGCTTCAAGCGTTTCCAGTGAAGTGCGGAAGAATTCGCTGGCTTCTTCGGCGTTGTTGGTGGCAATGCGTTTGCCGACCTCAGCCCAGGCGCGCAGATCGCCGTTTTCCAGCACTTGCGAAACTTCCTGCACCGCCTTGAAAAAATCCATCGCTACTTTGGGCGAAAGGCTGACCAGCGACGCACCTATGTCCATTGCCACCCATCCGCGGTCGCTGGGTTTCAAGCCCATTTTCATCGCCAGCGCCTCGACAGTATTGCGCGTCAAGCCTCGCAGCAATGAACCAGTAAAACCTTTTTTCTCTTCAGACATAACTAGAAACACAAATCCACGAAGGGACACAAAGAAGCACGAAGGATTTGCCAACCTTCGTGAAGCTTCGTGTGGCTTCGTGGAGGAGAAATGTCAGATTACGGTAGTGACGATCTCACGGATGCCTCGTTGCAATTCTGGGTCGTCAGTAATGGGGCTGGCAATTGAAATTTCGCAGGCGGTGACGGGATCAACGCCTCGCGCAATCATCTGCGCCGCATAAACCAGCAACCGCGTTGAAACGCCCTCTTCCAGCCCGTGTCCTTTCAGATTGCGAACTTTCTCGCCAATCTTGACCAGATCGCGCGCGGTTGATTCATCGATGCCGCCCTCGTGCGCGACAATCTGGGCTTCGGCTTCGGCTGGGGGGTAGTCGAATTCAAGTGAAAGGAATCGCTGGCGAGTGGACTGCTTCAGGTCTTTTAGAACGCTCTGGTAGCCGGGGTTGTAGGAGATGACGAGCATGAAATCGTCTGGGGCGGTCAGCAATTTACCCAGCTTTTCGACCGGCAGAATGCGGCGATCGTCCGTCAGCGGATGGATTAACACTATCGTGTCTTTGCGGGCTTCTACAATTTCATCCAGATAACAGATTGCGCCGTGCCGGACGGCAGTGGTCAGCGGGCCGTCGTGCCAAACGGTTTCGTCACCTTCAATCAGAAAGCGCCCAACCAGATCGGTGGCAGATAAGTCTTCGTGACAGGCAACTGTAACCAGCGGGCGGCCTAATTTATAAGCCATCGCTTCAACAAAGCGCGTTTTGCCGCAGCCGGTCGGCCCCTTCAGCATCATTGGCAGCTTGGTTTTGTAGGCAGTTTCAAACAGCGCGACTTCGTCTTTGACGTTTAAGTAGTATGGCTCTTTGGCAATACGGTATTTTTCAATGGGTTGCTCTTTTGCTTTTACAGCATCAGTTCCAGTTTGATTCATTGTCTTTCATACATCCCTGCGTTGATTGGGTTACGGCGTGCTAAAATCGAGCGGTCATCTTAGCATTGCCGAATTATTTTGTCAGTCAGTACTAAGGAGCGGTAGCGACTTGGTGGAAATCCGATGAGCGGCGATCCCAGGTCAACCAAGTCGCTCGCAGCTCCTTGTACCGTACCATAGAGAAGGAGTTTTATGATCGCAGTTGCCTTAAGCGGAGGGGTGGACAGTTCGACCGCCGCCGCTTTGCTCAAAAATCAGGGGCACGATCTGGTTGGGTTTTCAATGCAGCTTTGGAATCAGCGCCGCATTAACGTTGGGCCGGATGGCGAGCCATTGCCTAGCCGTTGCTGTTCGCTGGACGATCTGTACGATGCGCGCACCGTCGCCGTCAAGCTCGGCTTTCCATTTTACGTGGTCAATATGGAAGACGATTTCGAGCGCGATGTCGTCCGCCCTTTCGTCACCAACTACCTGGACGGCCTGACGCCCAGCCCGTGTGTTGCCTGCAACAGTTTTTTGAAGTTCGACAAATTGGTCGAATTGGCCCAAACCGCCGATGCCACCAAAGTCGCCACCGGCCATTACGCCCGCGTCACATTCGACGAACAGCGCGGGCGCTGGCTGTTGCTGCGCGCCGTCAATCGCGCCAAAGACCAATCCTACTTTTTGTTTGAACTGACGCAGGAACAGTTGAGTTTCGCCATGTTTCCCTTAGGTGAAATGACCAAGCAGGAAGTCCGCGACATTGCGGCGGCAGC
>JBDSAM010000142.1:0-5096 GCA_039922135.1 Blastocatellia bacterium | reverse complement strand
AACTGCAAACGCATCCTCCGCCTCTTGACGGCTGCACCTCAAGCGCAGCCCGCGTAAGCTGCGGACAAGGCGAAATGGCGGAGCTTGGAAAATCCTCGCTCGTCACAAACTTTTTAAGCGATCTCCTTTGGGATAGCAGGCAGGCTGCAATGTCAATTCTCGTTGCAAACCGGAGTCCCACTTTCAATCGCACCTTCTGCGTGAAACAAAAAGGCGCGGCTAAGAACGAATAATCTTAGCCGCGCCATTTCAGTTTATCCGCCGCTTCAAAATTTCAGCTTCAACAGGTAACGAATCACACGCCCGCCGCCGTCGCCGAACTGCGGTTGCAGGAAGCGGCCCGCCGGCGAAGTGAAGACGGTGGCCGACGGCCCGGAGCCTCCCGGCGAGAACGGGCTGATACTGCCAATGCCGTATTGCGGGTGATTGAAAACGTTGAAGAACTCCGCGCGGAACTGGAGGCCCAGACTTTCGCGGACGCGAATGTTCTTCTGCAAGTTAAAGTCGAAGTTATTCGTGCCCCTGGTGCGTTGGGTGTTGCGGCCCAGGGTGCCCGTGCGGCCGGTGCCGGCCAGCAATCCGATGTAGCGCGCCTTGGCGGGATCAATCGGAGCAAAGATGTTCGCGCCGGTTGCCGTTTGTCCGACCACGACATCAGGGTTGATGAAGCCGGTCGTGCTGGGGCTGTTGGCGGTGGCCGGAATGGCACGCACGCCCGCCTGACCGTTGGGATTGAAGTCTGGGCGATCATTGTTTCCGGCCAGACCATTCGAATCCTGACCGTTGGAAACCGTGAAAGGCACACCGCTTTCAAACGTGGTCACGCCGGAAAGCTGCCACCCTCCGACGATGCGGCCCAGCGCGCCACGCTGGTCGCGCATGAACGGCAGTTCATAGACGTAGGTGAAGACGGCACGGTGTGTGCGGTCGAACAACGAGACAGCGCGTTCGTTGCGCTCGCCGCCGAAGATCAGCGGAATGATCGCCAACGACGAATTGACCAAACCCGCGGAAGCGAAAACTTCGCTGCCGTTGTCAATGAACTTCGCGTAGGTATAGGAACCGCTGATCCCCAAGCCCTTGCTGAAGCGACGGGAAAGCTGCAACTGCCCGGCGTTGTAGCTGGAGCTGCCGCTATTGGAGCGAATCGTGCGCGCGCCTTGCAGGTTGTCAAACCGTCCTGAAGTTTGCCCGGTATAACCGGCCGGCGTGACCCTTTGACTGGCCGGCACCAGCGGATTGCGGTCTTCATTGAGATAGAGCTTGGTGCCCTTCGATCCGACATATGACACGTCAACCAGAAACTGTCCCGGCAGTTCGCGCTGCACGCCCAGCGACCAGCGCTGGTAGTAGGGGTTGACCAGATTCGCATCAACCAGCGTTTGCGTATCGAAAGGCGAAAGCGCGCGCGCCGTGGCCGGAAATAAGCCTGACAGGCTGCTTAGTCCGCGGTTGATTCCGGTGGTCGTCGGCGCGATGGTCGAGGTCGAAACCAGGTTCGGCGAAGAGGACGCCGCGTTCGACGCAATGTTGTTGAAGAACGAATCGTAACCAATCTGGTAGCCGGCGCGGATGACGCTCTTGCGGTCGCCGAAGGCGCGATTGAGCAGGCCGTTTTTGAACGAGGGCGCGTAGGCGATGCCGATGGTCGGCGACCAGTTGTTGTTATCGTTTTTGGCTTTGCTCGGCTGGGTGTAGGGGCCTTGCAGCGTGACCGGGTCAATGTTGAACAAACCGCTGAAAACCGCCGTCCGAACCGAGTTGATCGGATTGCCGAAGTTCTCGTACCGAACGCCCAAGGTCAGCGTCAGGGCTTCGTTCACGCGCCAGCGATCCTGGCCGAAGTAGGCCTGGCGGAATAGTTTGGGATAGTAGCGCGGGCTGCCGAAGTCGCGATTGGCCGAACCACCAGAACCGGAAAAGTCGTCAACGAAATTTCCCAGCCCGGTGAAGCCACCGCCCGCGTTGTAAATTAACGAACCGCGTTCGTTGATCGGCGCGAACTGGCGCGAGCGCTGTTGGAGCAAATCAAGGCCGACGCGGAAGGTGTGATTGCCGTAGATTTTCGTCACCGTGTCCTGAACGACGTAGTTGTTGGCGACGCGGCCCTGCGGCAGGTTGGTTTGGATGCCGATGTTGTAACCCGAGCCGGAGACGTTGGAGACGCCGGCGATGGTGATGTTCGGCAGCGTCAGACCCAAAGCGATCGGCGGATCGAGCGGCGCGCCGATGGCAATGCGGTTGTAAGACAAGCGCAGTTCATTGGTCACGCTCGGCGAAAAAACATGCGTCTCGCTAATCAGAAAGTTTTGAAAGCGATTGGCCGCGCTGGTGGTGAAACCGGGCAGTCCGAGCGTCGCGCCGCCGTTCGGAGAAAATTGGTCGGAGTACAAGTAGCGCGCTGAAAGTTGCGACTTCTCGCTGACCTTGTGGTCAATCCGGCCCTGAATCTGCGGTTCGACAAAAGTCTGCCCGAAGCTGGTTACCGCCGTGCCGAATTGAACGCTCGGCCGCCCACCGCCCAATTCAACCAAGCTCGGGTTACTGATGCCGAGGACGCCGTTGGTGACGCCCAGGTACGTGTCCAGGCGCGGGTTCGCGCCCTGCGGGAAGAGCGATCGCAGCGTGGCGCGCCCCGTCGCGGTGGGCACAAAAACGCTCGTCGTCGTGTTTGAAGCCTGTCGCTGGTTCTGATATGAAGCGAAGAAGAAGGTGCGGTCTTTGCCGTCGTAAAACGGCGAGCCGCCGACGCCGAAGCGCGGCAATTTAACCGGGCCGCCAAAGGTGCCGGCAAAGATGTGCTCGGTTCCATAAGGCGGATAGCCGCGCTGACGAATGTCCGGATCAAGCGATTGCGTGTTGGTGATCGCGTCGTCGCGCGTCGTGTCGTACTGCCACGAAGCCGTGCCGTGATAATGATTCGTGCCGGACTTGGTGATGGTGTTGACGACTGCGCCGCCCGCGCGCCCGAACTCGGCGTCGAAGTTAGATGTTTGGATTGACACTTCCTGCACGGCGTCGGGGTTCTTGATCTGAAAGCCCTGGCCGGCGACTGAGATGTCATTGTTTTCGGTGCCGTCAATCAGAAAGTTGTTTGAGCGTCCGCGCCCGCCGTTGACCGAAAAAGTCGAAGCGCCGAAGCCGAAGCGGTTAGATGAAACGCCCGGCAATGTCAGCGCCAGCGAAACCGGGTTGCGGCTGGCGATGGGCAATTCGCTGATACGCGTTGTATCAATGTTGCCGCCGCGCACGGGCGCTTCGGTTTGCAACAATGCGCCTGATTCTGAGGTCACATCAACGGAAAGCTCCTGTCCACCGGGCGCAAGCTGCGCATCCACAGTCGAAGTCAGGTTCGCGCTGACGACCACGTTTGATTTGGTAATGGAACCGAAGCCAGACGACGTGAATTTGATCGTATAGGTGCCAAGATCAACCGCGTCGAAACGATAAAGGCCCTCGCCATTACTGACTGTCGAGCGCGTGACTGTGGTTGCGATGTTGGTCAGCGTGACGCTGGCGCCGGAAATCACCGCGTTAGTGGGATCGTTCACCGTGCCGCTGACCGTGCCGCGACTGGTCTGCGCCAACGCCGTCAGCGATAAGCCGACAAGCAGAAGCGCGCAAAAAAATGCTTTGTACTTCATTTACCCTCCTTGCAAATTTGCTCGTTGGAAAATTACCGAGCTGTTATGAGTCGAACTTGGATTGACATCCAAAGCGATTGAGCGAAAACAGAGTCTGTAAATGCGCAAGGAGCGTTCCAGTTGGGAAACGCCATAAAAGGCCTGATTTTATTGACTGAAATTCGAGTTGCGGAAATCAACAGGTCGGGCGGCTTCAAGATTTCGGATTTGGTATGGGTTTTCGGATCGGCGGCAAATCAGTGCTTTGGATAGGTATCAAGCAGATTATCAGCACGGCAAAACGAAATCACTTGTTGCGGCAAACATCTCTACATCGTTAGCATAAGCCCCGATGACGGAACCATCAGAAGAGAGTCAGAACCACAAAACTATCACCGGCCTGGTTGAGCGCGTGACCTTTCATAGCGAAGAAACGGGCTATAGCGTGTTGCGATTTCGCGTGCAGGGCGAACGCGAACCCAGCGTCGTGGTGGGCAACTTCTCCGCGATTTCGCCAGGCGAAAGCCTGCGCCTGACCGGCCATTGGACGACGCACCCGCAGTACGGGCAGCAGTTCAAAGCCGTCGAATCCGCGGTTGTGCGCCCCGCGACGATTGCGGGGATTCAAAAGTATCTTGGCTCCGGCCTGATCAAAGGCATCGGCCCGGTCACCGCCAAACGCATTGTTGAACACTTCAAAGAGAAGACGCTGGAGATTATCGAAAACGACATAACGCGCCTGAGCGAGGTGAAAGGCATCGCGCGCTCCAAGGTCGAAATGATTCAACGCGCGTGGGAAGAGCAGCGCGCCATCAAAGAGGTGATGCTGTTTCTGCAAAGCCACGCCGTCTCAACCCACCACGCGGTCAAGATTTTCAAGCAGTACGGCAATCAGGCGATTTTGATTGTTGAACAGACGCCGTACCGGTTGGCCGTAGACGTATACGGCATCGGCTTCCGCGGCGCTGATCAGATTGCGCGCAACTTGGGGATGCCTGCAGACGCGCCGGAGCGAATGAAGGCAGGTTTGCGCCACACACTGCTGGAAGCAAGTGAAGAAGGGCATTGCTATTTGCCGCAGGGTGAATTGGTCACGCGCGCAGCAAAGGCATTGGATGTTGAGAACGAAGCAAAGTTGGCGGCGGCAACTGCCACAATGCTTGACGAAGGATTGTTGCGGATAGGCGCGGGCCCGGATGAACACGCGATTTACCTGCCGCCGTTTTGGCAGGCAGAACGCGCGGTCGTGCGACGGTTGAAGCTGCTGCTGGAAAAACGCGTACAGGTGAACACATCGCGCGTGGAAAGCTGGCTTGGACGATTCACCGAACGGCGCGGGATCGAACTTAGCGATGAGCAGCAGCATGCCATTCAGCAAGCTACGAAGGAGCGCGTGCTGGTATTGACCGGCGGCCCCGGCACGGGCAAGACGACGACTTTGCGGACAATGGTGCAGTTGTTTGAAGCGATGGG
>JBDSAM010000141.1:0-2500 GCA_039922135.1 Blastocatellia bacterium | reverse complement strand
AGAATCCTACTTGCCTGTGTCAGTCGCCCGCCCGTACGAGAGGGCGACCGACACAGAATTTTACGGCAATTGCCTCAGCCAAGCTGTATTGCCTATAATCCGCGCCGTATCAAAGACCAGACTAAAGACGTTGACCCAAAGCATTCCTTACTGCAACTCGTCATCCTTCATTTCTTCCCCCAATGCCGGAATCGTTTGAACAACGATTCGCTCCCTCCAAATTGAAAGGCCAGGCTATGCGCCAAGCGATGTTTATGATGAAAAGATCATTCTATTTACCGAGTGTTTTGCCAGTCGCTGTATTCGCGGTGTTGGTGGTTTTGTCTGCTTACCTTTTGCCGCCAGAAGCGTCGGCGGCCCGCCCGCAAAATTCATTTGCCGTGGTTTCCGCCGCCAGTTACGGCGGGACGGCCATCGCGGCTGAAGAGATTGTGGCAGCGTTTGGCAGCAATCTGGCGTCGTCCACCGTCGTTGCGAATACACTGCCGCTGCCGACGCAGCTTGGCGGCGTCAGCGTCAAAGTGCGCGACAGCTTGAACGTCGAACGGCTGGCTCCGCTCTTTTTCATCTCGCCGACCCAGATCAATTTTCAGATTCCGGCAGGCACGGCAACAGGAGCGACGGTGTTGACGGTCGTGAATAACAACGCCAACGCAGCGACGGCGAATATGCCTGTCTCTTCGGTCGCGCCTGGGTTATTCACTGCCGATGCCAGCGGCATGGGGCTGGCTTCGGCCAATGTGTTGCGAATCAAAGCGGACGGCACACAGACCTACGAACCAATTGGACGTTTCGACTCTAGCTTGCTCAAGTTTGTATCCCTGCCGGTTGATCTGGGGCCGAATACCGATCAGGTCTTTTTGATTTTGTACGGCACGGGTTTTCGCAATCGTCAGAATGCGAACTTGGTCAAAGCCACCATCGGTGGCGTCAACGCCGAAGTGCAGTTTGCCGGCCCACAAGGGAATTTCGCTGGCCTGGATCAGATGAACGTCCGCATTCCGCGCGATGCGGGCAGCGGCGAACTAGATGTTGTTGTTTCATTCGATGGCCAAACTTCCAACGCCGTGCGCGTTGCGTTAAAGCCGCCCGTCAATCAAGACACGACCTATCTGGCTTCGCTGCGGCCTGAAAATACGGCGATGTCGCCCTCATCCGGATATTCGACGTTGAAGCTGAGCGGTGATGAAAAGTCCGGGGTCATTCGGTTCAACTACACCAACCTGACAACGCCGCAGGTCAGCGGCCACATTCATGGCCCGGCGGATCCGGGACAGAACGCACAGATTCTTTTTGATTTAGATACAGCGACGAAGTTGACGGATGGTTCGATGGTCTGGACGTTCACCAATACTGCTGGCTTAAGCGCCGCGCAGATTGTGCAAGCGTTAAAGGCAGGCAGGCTCTACATCAACATCCATTCGTCGAAATACCCGTCCGGCGAGATCCGCGGGCATTACGGGTTAGTCAACGGATCGCAGTCCTTCACGCCGCCCGCTGCCCCACCGCCCTTGCCCACGGGCACGCCAACGCCGCGCGATGCCGCGCGCTTTCTGACGCAGGCGACCTTCGGCCCGAAATCAACCGCCGAAATTACGGCGCTGCAATCCAAAAGCTTCAATACTTGGCTGAACGAACAGTTTGCGCTGCCCCAGGCCACGCATATGGCGTATCTGGACGCGACCATCGGCACGGCGCTCGATCCGTATCAGCAGGAGATGATGGAGTCTTTCTGGAAGCAGGCCGTGACTGGACAGGATCAACTGCGGCAGCGCGTCGCCTTTGCGCTGTCGCAGATAATGGTCGTGTCATTCAACTCAAATCTTAGCAGTGAGCCATTCGGGCTGGCGGGGTATCAGGACACGATTGCCAAAGACGTCTTTGGCAACTTTCGGCAGTTGCTGGAAGACATCACATTGAACCCGGCGATGGGGCGTTATCTGGACATGCTGCAAAACGACAAGGAAGACGCAGCCACGGGCAAGAACCCGAATGAGAATTATGCCCGCGAAGTGTTGCAGCTCTTTTCCATCGGCCTGTACAAACTGCATCCCGATGGTTCGCTGGTGTTGGATGCGAACGGGTTGCCGATTGCGACTTATGATCAAAGCGTGGTGCAGGGTTTCGCCAGCGTCTTCACGGGCTGGAGCTACGGTTGGTTTCCGAAGACGGAACAGAATTGGCTGTACCCGAATGCCTATCACAACGGCTCGCAATTTTGGCGCGTGCCCATGCAGGTTTGGCCGAATCATCATTCAACGCTGGCGAAAAAATTGCTGAACGGAGTCAGCTTGCCTGCCAGTCAAACGCCCGATAAGGATTTGAAAGATGCGCTTGATAACATCTTCAATCACGCGAATGTGGGGCCGTTCATCTCGCGGCAATTGATTCAACGGCTGGTCACCAGCAATCCCAGTCCGGGGTATGTTTACCGCGTGACGCAGAAGTTCAATGACAACGGCCAGGGCGTGCGCGGAGATTTGAAGGCCGTCATTCGCGC
>JBDSAM010000140.1:0-3459 GCA_039922135.1 Blastocatellia bacterium | reverse complement strand
CAACGGTGATCGAGGTCGGCGTGGATGTGCCAAACGCTTCAGTCATGCTGATTGAACACGCCGAACGGTTCGGGCTGTCGCAACTGCATCAGCTTCGTGGAAGGGTCGGGCGCGGGGCGGCGGAAAGTTTCTGCATTCTGCTGGCGCAGTTTTCCAAGACGAAAGAAGCGCAGGAACGGTTGAAGATCATGGAGCAGACGACCGACGGCTTTAAAATTGCCGAAAAAGATTTGGAGATTCGCGGCCCCGGCGAAGTGATGGGCACGCGACAATCGGGCTTGCCAGAATTCCGCATCGCCAACATCGTCCGCGACCAGAAGATTCTGGAGGTAGCCAAACGCGAAGCAACTTACATGCTGGAAGAACGCAGCAAGACACGCGAGACCGACCGATTGATTCAATACGTCCGCAGCCAACCGCGCTTCGGTTTGGCGCGCGTGGGTTGAACAGACAAGCATGGAGTTCAGACTTCAGCCTGCGGTTTGCAATGTGGCCTTCAGGCCGTTTGAGCAGGGAAACGAAGCTTTTCCCTGCTTCGCGCAACCGGACTTTGTAGACAGTGAAGGCTTCGCCTACGGTGTCTACTTTGTCATGCTTGTCCAGCAGAGCGCGCAACGTTGTCACTTCGACGCCGCACACTTTAATGTCGTAATCAACACTTTCGACTCCGCGCGCAAAATCGCGCACCTATCCGCCGACGAGCAAGGCTCGCCCACCGGCGTGTCGAATTGCTTGGCACAGTTGAATCACGGCTACGGGAATCATCGGTCGCTTGAGTTTCGGCCAGTAAAGATTCGAAGTGAGTTGGTCTCAACTCACTTCGAACTTACCAGCGCCGTCCCGAACAAGCAGTCGAAGTTTCAGAAGTAGAACTTGGCCGCAAGCTGAATAATGCGCGGAGAACGGGCACTGTTGTAATCGCCGAACAGTTGCCCCAGCGGTAGCCGTTTCTGCTCATTGGTAAGTTCCGTGGGAGGCAAAATCGGGCCGCTGAGACGGATAACATAAATGCCTTGGCGTGTGGTGAAAGGAATGCTGGTGTCAGCTACGTTGTAATCGCCGATGTTTCTGAAGTTGATGCTGCTGAATTGCGTGTGGTTGAAGGCGTTGAACATTTCCAGGCGGAGTTGCAGCAATCGCCCGTCCGCCCCCAGCGGAATATTCTTAAAGACCGAGATGTCCCAGTTGTTGACGCCCGGTCCGCGCAGGTAATTGCGTGGCGCAGGATCTGTCTGGCCCGGCTTTGGCGGCACAAAAGCCAACGGATTGATCTGCACTCCATCCAGCCCATGGCGTGGATCAACACCACCGCGCAGGTAAACACGGACAAGTTCTGTCGGCGAGCCGGTGATCAGTTGACTGAATCCCGTGCTGAGATTCTGCACCTCAAACGGCTGACCGCTGCTGAACTGCGTGATGCCCGAAAGTTGCCAATCATCAAAGAGTACTTTCGCCAGCTTATTCTTGCCAAGATACTCGCTGATGCTCGGCAGCGAGTAGATGTAACTGGCAGCGAAGACGTGCGTGCGGTCAAAGGCGGCAAGGCGATAGTCACGATCCCTTACACCAAAAGAACTGGTCAGTTCCATATCCTCGCTGGCTGTGTTGAAGGCACGCGAAAAGGTATAAGCCGCGCTCAAGGTCAGGTTGCGCGAAAAGCGCCGTCGCGCCGAAACTTGCAGCGAGTTATAGTTCGACGATCCGCCAAATTCGTAATAGCGAATGTCGCCCAGCCCCTGATATGGCCGCAAAAAGTCTGTAGCCTTCGCAGAATTTTCCGGTAGGAATTTCGCGCCATACGGAACCGCGTTCAAATTCCGCACCTGCGTCAGATGCCGTCCCTGCGTTCCCACATAAGCCACATCCACCACCGTTTCCCAACCGATGTCACGTTGAAGATTCAGGCTGAAACTGTAAACAGTCGGAATCTTTCCGTCTCTGGCTATGCCGTAAGCGGTTGGCGGGAAAATTAGAGCCTGCGATTTATCTCTATCCAGGTTATCGAGGTTCTCAGCCCGCAATGTTCTCTCCACGCCACTTGACGGTGGGTTGCGGAGCATATCGGAGATTACCCTGCCTTGAACTCGATCGAAGAAAGCACCGAAACCACCACGCAGCACAGTTCGTCCGTCGCCGAACAAGTCATAGGCAAAACCCAATCGCGGCCCCCATTGCGCTCCCCGCCCTGCGATGCCGCCGCGCGGGTAACCCTGACTGGCAAGGCCGAACCCGCTGTTCAGTCGGGCCAGATCGTCAGGAGCGATGTTTCCGGTAGGGGTTAATTGCACGGCCTTGAACAGCTTCGGATCGAAGAAACTCGCCTGCAATTGCGAGTCATATTGCGGCTGATACCATGAAACTCGTAGCCCTAGATCAAGCGCCAGCCGGTCATTCACTCGCCACAAATCCTGGATGTAGCCTTCGACATTTCGGTAACGGTAATGTCCTGTCAGTAATTTCTCTGCCTGGCTGTATTGGCTGTAATAGCCCAGCAGCGCGTTGGCAAAGGCATAATTTGATGGGGAAGAGGAATTGAAAGTAATATCGGCATTATTCGGTCCGGAAGTGGTTTGCGTCCGGCTGCTCTGCTGGAAAAAGACTCCGATTTTGACCAGATGCGCGCTCCAAACTTTGGTCAGGTTGTCAGTGAAATTGAGCGTCTGGTCATTACTCCTGAATGGCAACCCGTCGAAAGTGGTTTTGGGGCCGCGTGTTGACGGCAGAGCGCTGGAGAATTGGCCGAAGTCAAAGTTCGGAATCAGATCGCCTGGATTGGCTTCCGGAAAAAGAAGTGGAAAAGAAAGATTGTTGGCTGCGCGTGTCGCGGCACCGGCTTCGGGTGCCAGCGTGCCGCGATTACGGCTCAAACCGAAGATGAATTCGTTGGTCACGCTATTCCCGAAAGAATGCGTGAACGTGAAAGCCACATTAAGGCCAGGGCGCGGGAAGATAATCTTCCACTTGTCGAAGTTCTGCGCGTTGGGATCTGTCCGGCGCAATATTAAGGCCGTGTTAGCCAGATTCAGGTTGTCCGCATTGCCAAAGGGTAGCGCCTGCTCGTCGTTGTTGTGAATAATGCGTACGGCGACATCCGTATTTTCGCCGAGCTTGTAATCAAAGCGGGCAATAATTTCTCGCCTGTGGGATTTGGTTGAGGACTGTGCGATGTAGTTGGGCAAGTTGCCGGCACCGGCCGAAGAAATGTTTGGAAGCGGATAGAGTTTGAGAATCGCTTGTCCGTCTCTGAAAAAGCAGGACGATGGAATTTTGTTGCCAAGGAAAAACTCTCCAATCACGCTCTTGCCACAGCGCCCCGCGATGTCTGGAACTTTGAGGCTGAGTGGATTGCCATTAAAGTCTTTCGTCTCAGAGAAATCACCTTCACGCTCCTTCGCAGTCGGCACACGAATGGAGCGCAACGGGTTTGGAATCAACTGCTGATAGAACTCATGGTTGACA
>JBDSAM010000139.1:0-4151 GCA_039922135.1 Blastocatellia bacterium | reverse complement strand
CACAACCTTGCAAGCGCAAATTCCGGCCTCTGATCTTTCAGCCGCCGGCGATGCAAATGTGTATGTAGTCAACCCCGAACCTGGCGGTGGCCAGACGTTGCCGGTAACGTTCAGGATCACCGCGACTAACTTAACTCCGGTTCTGACCGGCATTTCGCCCGGCATTGCCACCAGCGGCGGCGGGCAATTCCAACTGACGGTCACGGGACGTAACTTTGCCGTCAATTCCGTCGTGCGAGTGAACGGGGCGGATCGTCCGACTACCTTCGTCAACAGCACCACGCTGCTGGCGCAGATTTCGGCTGCCGACATCGCCAACGCCAGCGCGGCTAACATCACTGTCTTCACGCCAACGCCAGGCGGAGGTACGACCAGTTCGGGAGTACTCTTTATTGGCAAGGCAGCGACGACGGTGCCGGCAACATACTTTGCTGGTGATACCGTTGCGCCCGATTCGATCGCCGCGATCTTCGGGGCTGGGCTGGCGACTGGCACCCAATCGGCGACGACCTTGCCGCTACCGACTAGCCTGCTTAACACGACGGTGACGATCCGCGATATGTCCGGAAGAGAGCAGCAATCGCCACTCTTCTTTGTTTCACCGGGACAGATCAACCTGTTGATTCCGTCCAACGTGGCCAGTGGACAGGCAACGATCATCGTAAAATCTGGCGACAACGTTGTAGGCGTCGGCACAATCAATGTCAGTTCGATTAATCCCGGACTGTTTAGCGCGAATTCGACAGGGCTGGGAACCGTGGCGGGCGTTGCCCTTCGGGCTGTTGGCGGCACGAACACGTTTGAACCGCTTTACCGCTTCGAAGGCGCAAATCTGGTTGATGTGCCGCTCGACCTGGGACCGCAGACGAATCAGGTTTTTCTGGTTATCTTCGGTTCGGGGTTGCGTGGCGTTAGTTCAACGGCGGCTGTCAAAGCCAAAGTCGGCGGCGTTGACGTACCCGTCACATTTGTCGGCCCTGCGCCAGGGCTGGCGGGAGTTGACCAGGTCAACCTGGGGCCGCTGCCGCGTAGCCTGGCCGGACTTGGCGCGGTTGATATAGTGCTAACGGTGGATAATCGCACCACCAACACTGTGCGCGTGAACATCAAGTAGCGCGCGTAACACTGAGCAATGCCGCAGCCGTAAATGAGTAGCGTGCCGAATAGTGGCGCTACTTGTTCACGGCTGCGGCATTTTTTAGTTTGCCATCTCAGCCGGAACTGTGAAATCAAAGCAAGCCTGATGTATGATGCCGCCATCAGTGCCCCGTGTTTGTTGAGCCAAGCGGGATGCGGTTGAAATTCAGCCGCGTTTAACAGATCGGAGACTATATTAACGATGAGGAGCGGTATGAATCTCAAGTCAGCCAAGCGCGCGCTCAGTAGATTGAGCATCGCAGTCATTTCAATTTCACTATTCGCCACCACAACAGAAGCGCAAACCATCGGGCATCTGGGCGTCAGCGCGGAGCCGATTCCACTGGCGCAGGCCAAACGCCCGCAGCCGAAATATCTGGCGCGCAACACTAATCGCAACCGTCCCGACCCATCTAGTCCGGCGCTGCGCGCTGACGTGAGCGGCGTCGGCGGTGCAACGGGCCAGAACTCAAAGCCAGTTACTTCGAATCCAACGTCTTCCTCGCCGGTTGTTGCGGTAAATAAGCCACAGGCATCAGCTTCGGCGGTTCCGGCAACGGCAGCAAGACCATCACCGGCTGCACCCAAACCGGCACCAATGCCTATCGGGCTAACCTTCGATGATCATCTGGCAAAGGCCGCCGATCTGGTGGCGAAAGGTGATGCGCGCGTTACTGCCGATGCCTTCCGCACGGCGTTGGCTTTGAAGCCGGATTCCACCGAAGCACATTTGGGATTGGCCGATGCGTTGTTTGACGCGAAGGATTATGCGAATGCCGATGCTGAGTACCAGAAGATTATCGCCCAGAATCCAAGTTCGCCTGAAGCCCGCCGTGGCCGCGCCGATACGCTTTATGAATTGAACAACTACGAAGAAGCTGCCGGTGAATATCAGGCGGCGCTGCAAGCCGGGGCCAGCGATGCGGGCATTTTCAATAACTATGCCAACGCGCTGTTCCGTACAGGCAAACGCGAAAACCGCGACCGCGCGGTTGAAAATTATCGCAAGGCGATTGAGAAAGATGCGAACTTGTCCGACGCCTACGCTGGACTGGCTTATGTGTTGCGGGTGCAAAAACGTCTGGACGAAGCAAAGCAGGCGGTTGAGACATCCATTCGGCTCAATCCGAAATCATCGTTAGCGCACACTGTGGCCGGGCGCGTTTACGCCGACTTAAAAGATTTCGCGCGGGCCAATGCGGAAGGACAGGAATCGCTGAAGCTTGCGCCCAAAGACCCCTTCGTCTATTTGAACTGGGGCGGCATCCTGTTCGCGCAGCAACGCTACAACGAAGCGATCAACGCTTATGTCGCCGCGCAAAGCTACGACCGGACGTGGGCCGTGCCACGCAACAGCCTGGGCAATCTGTTCTTGAGCATCAATCGTCCACGGGAAGCGCTGGATGAATTGGAGGTTGCCGCCAAGCTGGAGCCGAAAAGTTCGATCATTCACGACAACCTGGGCACGGCCTTCTTAATGCTGCAAAAACCCGATGCGGCGGTAACCAATTACCAATTTGCCGTGCAGTTCGACAACCGAAATTCGCAGGCCTACTACAATCTGGGCGCGGCCTATTTCCGGCAAAATCGCCTTGACGATTCGATCGGCTCCTTCCGTCATGCGCTTGAATTGGAACCGGGCAACACACGGTTCAGAGCCGGGCTGGTAGAGGTACTGAAAAAAGCGGGCCGCGGCAAAGAGGCGAAAGAAATAGAACGCGGCGGTGAGCCTTCAGAAAAGGACAAAAAGAAGAAGAAGGGCTGATGAGGTGGTCGGTGGTTGGTGATTAGTAGTTGGTGACAGCGGTTACTTATCACCAGCCACCAACCACTAGCCACCAACCACCGGCCACCAATTACGATGACTAACCTAATCGGCAAAATCGTCTGCGGCTATCGCATTGTTTCTGTGGTCGGCGAAGGAGGAATGGGCAAGGTCTATCGGGCCGAGAGCGCCTTCCTGACCGAGTACAAACAGCAGGTCGCCATCAAGACCTTGAGCAGCCAAGGCGCAAGCGAGCGGCAGGCAGCGCTGCTGCGCGACCTGTTCGTCCGCGAAGCCAACATCCAAGTCCAGTTCAAACATCCGCAAATCGTCAGCGTCATTCAATTCGCCGTCGAAGGCGACCAACTCTTCCTGATTCTGGAATACATGCCCGGCTATCAGCACAAGGGCCGTTGCATTACCAATGTTGCTGAGATGATCGCTTACGAAACCGGGCCGATCCCGTACAAGCGCGCGTTGGAACTTTTCACGCAGGCGCTGGACGCAATGCAGTACGCGCACAATTTCAGCTACCGCTGGGAAGGCGAAGAGCGCATCGGCATTGTTCATCGAGACATTAAGCCGGCAAACCTGTTATTGATGAATCCGGAGACGATCAAGGTTAGCGATTTCGGCATCGTCAAAGTCCAGCAGCGCAAGACCGTGACGCAAAAGCTGACGCCCGGCACCAGCGCCTATATGTCGCCCGAAGCGATTCTGGGTCCACAGCAGTTCGGGTTGACAGAACTAGATGCGCGGTCTGACATTTATTCGCTGGGCATCACTCTTTACGAAATGCTGGCCGGGCGCTTGCCCTTCGCGCCTGATCCCGATACCAGCCCGGACGTCTCACTGCGCCGTAAAAATGTCAGTGAAGCGCCGCCTCCGCCCTCTGCATTTTATCCGGCCATTCCCAAACAACTTGATCAAGTGGTGCTGCGCGCATTGCAGAAGCATCCGGAGCAACGCTATCAATCGGCGGAAGAGTTCAAGAACGCGATTCTGGTACTCGACACCTCGCTCGGGTTGGAGATAAGCAAAGCGCGAACGACCCGTGCTTTTGAATCCGCCGCGGCTTCAGCGCCAACCGAAAGGTTTAAAGTTTCTCGAACCTATCCAGGCGCCGCTATCGGCTCTGGCAGCACCGATTCCGGGAAAATGATGACTTCAGGCGCAGCCGGGAACGGAACCGATGCACAGCCAGCAACGCAGAAAACTCACTTCGGCGCGTCGAAGATAGTCTGGGGAA
>JBDSAM010000138.1:0-3459 GCA_039922135.1 Blastocatellia bacterium | reverse complement strand
GCGATAATTATCTTACTAATTGCCGGATTATTATGGTCGGAACGCTCGCAAGGACGCATTGTCATTGGTTCAAAAGATTTTACCGAACAAGCCATCTTGGGCGAGATGATGGCGCAATTGATCGAAGGGAACACTTCACTGAAAATTCAACGCAAGCTAAATCTGGGCGACACCCTGGTGTGCGAAACGGCAATGCGCGCTGGCGACCTTGATCTGTACGTCGAATACACAGGCACGGCGCTGACTGCCGTCTTCAAACAGCCGGTGCTGCTGGACAGCAACGAAGTCAACGCGCGCGTAGCCGCCAGTTATGCGGCAACGGGCCGCACGATGCTTGCACCGGTAGGGTTCAACAACACGTATGTGATTCTGGTGCGCGGCGAAGATGCGCGGGCGTTGGGATTGAAAACAATCTCTGACGCCGCCAAATATTCGCCCAACTGGCGCGCGGGATTCGGCGCGGCATTTCTGGATCGCGAAGATGGCTATCGCGGCCTGGTGCAAACGTATGGTTTGCGTTTCGCCGAACCGCCGCTGTCAATGAATCTTTCGTTGACCTATCGCGCGTTGGCCGAAAAGCAGGTGGATTTGATCTCTGGCGACGCAACCAATGGACTGATTGCCAAACTCGATCTGGTTGCGTTGGAAGATGACCGCCGCTACTTCCCGCCATATTTCGCCGTGCCTGTCATTCGCAACGAAACGCTCAACCAGCATCCTGAACTGCGCACGGTGTTTGAACGTCTGGCAAGCAAGGTCACCGATCAAGAGATGCGGCAGATGAATTACGAAGCGGATGTTGAACGCAAAGACGCCAGCCAAGTCGTAAAAGATTTTTTGACGCGGCACAAAGAGCTTATCAGCAACAGCGCGAACCATTAAACTGCGCGCGCAATTCAATCGTCGAATCCGAAGCATTTTGAAATTGCTGGCAAGCAAAGAACGTCTCAGCTTTCTCGTTCTGCTTGCCACTCATCCCAATTCAACTCTAAAAGGAGAATCTATGGCTCAAGGGTTTTCGCTCAGTCAACCGCAAGTTTTCCAATGCCAGAATTGCCGCGAGTTTATCAACACTTCAATGACTCACTGCTCTTACTGCGGCGTCGCCATCAATGCCGAAGCCGCGACCGCTGCCGCTGATATTCAGGCAAATGTGGCCAAAGCCTGCAGTGATGCAAACTTTCTGAAGATCATGGCGCGCGCGCAATTGGTTTTCTTCCTGCTCAACCTGACCCCCTTCCTTCCGCTGGTCGGATGGGGGTTTCTGATCCTGTTGGTTGCCGTTCCGATCATGCTGGTGCGCTGGTGGATCAAGTACCGCGACATTCAAACCGGCGATCAGGATTATGAAAAGGCAAAACGTGACACCATCATTGCGGCTGTTATCTGGAGCGCGCTGGTCGTGGCCTGGGTCGTCATTGGAACAATTCAGATATTGTTCGTGAAGTAAATCCATCACGGCCATCACGGCCATCACAGTATGAAGCAAGATGTTCCGCACGATCGGACACAGGATGCTCGATGCCGGATCTGCGGCGAAACCATTAACCCATCGTTGACCAATTGTCCTTACTGCGGTGCTGTTATTGATTCAGCGGAAAGCCCTGTTCGCGACCTTTCACCGATCAGCAATGCATGCAAAGAAGCCACGTTTCTAAAAGCGATGGCGCGCTTGCTGGTGGCATGTTTTCTGGCCCTGGTGTTGTCATTCGTCGAAAATTTTGCATTGTGGGCATTCCTGATATTTCTGACTGCTGTACCCATGATGCTGGTTCGTTGGTGGATCAAATACCGCAATCTCCAAACTACTGATCAGAACTATGCGACGGCAAAGCGCGATGTAGCAGTTGCAGCAGTCATCTGGGTTGGCGTGATTATTGTGTGGCTGTCGGCAAGTCTGATTATGTCGTGGCGGCAAATGAGCAGATAAGACATGAACAAAGAACGGCCATAACTTCATGGCCTTGAACCGGGTGAGCACCGCATTATTTAGATTCCAACTGATCGGTCAGTAACGTTGCACCGATTACGCCGACCGGCAGCAAGAGCAGATTGACGCCCGGAATCAGCAGCAATAAATAACTGGCCGCGCCAAATCCCAATACCAACGATTTATTCCGTCCAACGACGCCAAGCTTTTCCCCCAAAGGCATCCCTCGAGCCGATAACGGAACGTCCAGAAAATCCAGCCCGCCAAGAAAGACAGCGATAAGGATACCCAGCGGCGCTCCCACCGGAGGAAAGATCAACCCCAAGCCAAGCGCAACTAGCACGACAAATAAATGGAAGAGCAGCAGCTTCAACCCCTCTACCATTGCCCGCGCCCAACCCTGATTCGAGCGCCAGCCGCCGTTGCCCATGCTAATCGAATGCGTTTTGCGGCTAAGCGCCTCACTAAACGGCGCCAACAATACACGCGCAAGCGGCAGATAGATGAAACAACCGAGCAATAACGCCAATATGAAAATCACGGCCTGCGCTGGAAATCGCAGATCATCCGAAACCCAGCCTGCAATCAATTGCCCTATCAGCCAGGCGCAGCCGGACGCCAGCAGCAACAGCAACACTACGGTAAGCGCAATCGGGATCAGCGATAACATCAGCAACGACGGATGCCGAACGAACATTCGCAAACCCGCAAAGAAAAATCGCAGTCCCCAAGCAAAATGGTAGAGCGGGTTTGCTGCGTCAGACCGGTAACGGCGATGAGCTTTGTCGGTTGGGTCCACGGGAGGTTTTGGTTGGGACAATTTAGTTGATCTTGACGTTGATCGGCGGCTTCGCGCCAGCGGCGGAGAGCGTCAGGCTGTCGAGCTTGGTCGTATTGCGCTGCACTTGAAAGAAAAGCAGTCCGCGCCGCTCTTCCTGCGGAGCGACAGGAGAACTGAGCGGCAAGGCGGTCGCGTTATAACTGTCAATCGTGCTTTGCCGCGCATCAAGGCGGTAAACGCTATTGCCGTAAAACTTCATCACTCGTTTTAGAGCTTGCTTTGGCGTAATCGCTTTGAATGATTTGCCTCCGGCGTTGCGCAGGGCCAACTTAAGCGAGCGAGGATTAACCGCTGCTGCAGTTTGATTGATCAGTCGCACATCTACGGCAATCACGCCGGCCAGCGGCAGATTGGCCTCGAATCGTTCCAGCGATTGATCTCCATCCAGCGCCGCGGCTGCAATATTAAAGCCATTTGTATTGTTGGCGGGCAAGTCAGGCGGCGGGATTGAAGGCAAAGGCGTAACATTGTAGAGCTGCCCCCCACAGCCACTAAAGGTCGCGACACAAAGGCCCGCCACAAAACTGATGATGACTTTTGCAAACATGGACCTGCAATGTAGCGGCGGCAGATTGAAACTGTCAACCAATGCTTTTGTTCTGCAACAATCCTGCGGCTTCGGCGTTTCAAGATGAGCGCAGCCTCTATGCGCGCGCACCCGGATCAGGGTGGGGCCTTTGCGCTGCGT
>JBDSAM010000137.1:0-4643 GCA_039922135.1 Blastocatellia bacterium | reverse complement strand
TTGCAAAAGACCCCCAACGATCTGCTGTCAGTTTCTGCGCTGCACAGCTTCTCTGGCTCGCAGGAAGTGCCAGCGCTTGTTTTCCGGCAGGAGTTGGAAAAGAAAGAACGCATCCTGCGACTGTTTTATGACCTCAGCCACAAACTCAGTTCGGTCTTTACGCTCGAAGAGATTTATGAGCAGGTATTCGATATTTTGATCTCGGTCACTTCAGCATCCCGCTGTTTCATCTTCCGCAAGAACGAACACGGCGATTTTGAACAAGTCGCCGCGCGAATGCGTAAAGCAGGCGATGTCGGCGAGCCTTTGCCCATCAGTCAGACGATCTTTGCGAAGGTCGCCAGCGAGCGCGTCTCAATTTTGCTGGAAGACGCGCAGCAAGAAGAATCAGGCTTCAGTTCCAAGAGCATTCTCTACAATCAAATTCAATCCATCATGGCTGCGCCGATCATTGGGCCGCGCGGGCTGCTTGGCATTATCTACGTTGACCGGCAGGAAGACCCGGAGACGTTCTCGGCGGACGATCTGGATCTGCTCAACGCCGTTGCTGTCCACACGGGCATTGCGCTGAATACGGTCATTACCTACGAACGGCTGCAGAAACAGTCGCAGGCGCGATCAAGCTTCGAACGGTTTCTGCCGCGTCAGGTCGTGGACGAAATCCTACGTTCACCCGACGGCATCAAACTTGGCGGCGTCCGACAGAAAGTTACCGCGTTATTTGCCGATGTCCGCGGCTTTACCACGCTGTCGGAAAGCAGCACGCCCGAACTGATCGTCAACCTGCTCAACCGTTACTTTTCGATGGTCAGCGAGATCATCTTCCGGCACGGCGGCACGCTGGACAAATACATCGGCGATGGG
The DNA here is from genome assembly GCA_039922135.1 of Blastocatellia bacterium. Taxonomy (GTDB): domain Bacteria; phylum Acidobacteriota; class Blastocatellia; order RBC074; family RBC074; genus RBC074. The sequence continues at coordinate 3,779 of JBDSAM010000137.1, read as the reverse complement.
TTGATGGCGATGTTCGGCGCGCCTTACATCTCCGCTTTGGATGCTGTTCAGGCCGTCCGCGCCGCCGTCGAGATGCAACGCGCCATGATTCCTTTCAATGAAAAAATGAAGGCTGAGAACCTGCCGGTTATCTCCATTGGCATCGGCATCAACACCGGCCAGGCGATTGTCGGTTACATCGGTTCGGAGACACGGCTGGATTACACTGCTATCGGCGACACGATTAACACCGCCGCCCGTCTGGAAAGCATCGCCGCGCCAGGGCAGATTGTCATCAGCGAAAATACGATGCAGGCGCTGGACGAAGGCTTCACACTACGCGCTTTAGGCACCGAAAAGCTGAAAGGCAAGAATGTGAATCTGAGAATTGCTGAGGTCGTCTGGAAGTAAGACGTGCCGAGCAAGCAGAGATGAAAAATGGCGAGGAGTGATGGCGGAGAAAGAATCCCGCTATCGCCCCTCGCCATTGATTTTTCAGGCCAGATTACGGCTTGCGCGGCGGTTTGCGGACGGGCTTCACCGGTTCCGATTGAGGAGGAGCCAATGCTTCAGGCGCAATCTGTTGAAGTTGCTGCGTCGCCAGGATTGCCTCGTTGCTCTTCGCGTACTCTTTAGTGATGGCCAAAAACTGAGCGACCGCGTCTTCCTTCTTTCCCCTCTCCAACAGCAGCAATCCGCGTTTGTACAAAGCCACCGTAGTTTTATCGCCTGCCGGATTCACCCTCGCCACTTTCTCAAATTCAGCTATGGCATCGGGCAGTTTCTTTTGTGCGTAGAGAATCTCGCCGATCCAATACTGCGCGTTATCGGCCAGTTCCGAACTTGGATACGTTTCGACATACTGCCTGAATTCTGACAGCGCCAGATCGAAGTTGCCGCGTGAATAATCGCTGTAGGCCGCAGCGAACAACTGTTCAGCATTGCCCGGCGTCAACTGCGTGAAGGTCGGCATCTTCGGGATGTCTTCGATCAATTTTTTGATTTGCGCGAACTGTTCAGACAGCCGTTCCATCCGCTGGTTGGTGGCGGTGATGAGTTCGCCCATAGCCGAAACTTGCGACGAGGTGTCGTTCGAGTTGGTGGAGATAGAAGATTGCGCGCGGCGGATGGCCGAAATGTTGTCGCTCATCTGGACGATCAACGTGTTCAACTCGCCGGTTGTCTTGTTGAACGTGTCCTGCATTGCCTGCGTCTGCCGCTGCACGAGAATCAACTCGGTCTTGAGTTCTTCCAGTTGCGCCGACATACGGTCAATCTTGTCGCGCTGGTCTTTGCTTTGTGCGAAGACCGTCAAGGGCAAGACTGCGATCGTCAGCCACAGCGAAAATCGAATCAAAAAATGCTTGTTCATAACTTCTCACTTGATTGGTACGGAACCGGGAGCGGTAGCGACCGGGCACTCCAGAGTAGGCGCCTTACGAGTCACCCGGTTGCTACCGCTCCCAGTTCCGTACCGAAATTTGATTTATGGTCTCTCCCCGCCACGCGCATAGATGAAATCCGCGCGGCGATCATTGGCCCATGACGGCGCGACTTCCGATGAGCCTTCGTCTTTACCAGCGGCTTTTTCTGAACCGTAGCTGACGGGCTCAATGCGGCTCAGGTCAATGCCGAGGCTGAGCAGAAAATCCTTGACGGCGCGGGCGCGGCGGTCGCCCAATCCCAGGTTGTATTCGGAGGTTCCGCGCGGATCGCAGTTCCCTTCGACACGGAAGATGATGGTGCGATTGCCTTCGCGGTTGAGCCAATCGGCCAGACGGCGCAGCTTGTCCTGCTCCGAAGCCTTGATGTCATACCTGTCCAAATCGAAGAAGATCGGCTTCATCACATTGCGGAACTGCTCTGCTATGGCAGGCTCTTTCGGCTTGGACGTTTCGCCCACGGTGCGCGGGCGTTCGGCCATTGGCGGCGGTGCAGGGTCTGTGACGCTGACGCGGGCGCTGGCCGTCGCATTGCCTCCATCGCCCAGCGCAGTCGCTGTGTAAGTCGTCGAAACGCGCGGGCTGACTTCCTGCGAACCTGATCCCTGCACTTCGCCCAGACCGGTAATGGTAACGATCTTGGCGTTGGCCGTTTCCCAAGTCAGCTTGGTGTTCTGGCCGCGTTCGATAGCGCTTAGGTCAGCTTTCAGGATGATGGTCGGCGCGGCAAGCTTGGTTGAATTGACCGTGACAGTAGCGCTGTCGCGCGCGTCTTTCTTGCCGCGTTTGGCGACGACTTCAAACTTAGTTGTGTCTTTGGGGATAACGCTCTTGCCGCCGATGGCCGTTACCTTCTCGCCATTCAGCGTGACTTCTTTGGCGTTCTTGGTTTCCCATTTGACGGTCACAGGTTCACCCACCTTGATGTCGTTGCGCGAGACGGTCAGCTTTGCCACTGGCGGGGCGCAGGCCGAAAAGAAGACTGCGAGCGCGACGACAATTGACAGCAGACTAAGCTGACGGAATTTGCGAGTCATTTGCTTTGCTCTCCTTGAAGATTTTGATTAGGGGCTTTTTGAATTTACTTCGACCACGATGGCGAACGCCCGCCGGTGCGCGTCAACTGTCGGGGTTCGCTGCCGTCAATATGCATTGCCCAAACTTCCCAACGGCCTGTGCGGTTTGATTGAAACGCAATGTGGCGGCTGTCGGGCGACCACGTAGGATTTTCGTTGCGGCCTTCGCGCGTCAGCTTCAAGACTTGCCCCGAAGCCACATCGGCCAGACAGATGTTGAACCCGCCGCCGCCGCCGTCCCAAGTGAAGGCGATGAAGCGGCCATCAGGCGACCACGAGGGCGAATCCATCTGCCCTCCAAGTGAGAGCAGCGGGCGTTCGTTCGCCCCATCCGCGCCGATCAGGTAAATCTGCGGCGAACCGCCACGATCTGAAACAAAAGCAATTTCGCGCCCCGTCGCCGGATTCCATCGCGGCGAAATATTGACCGACCGCGTGCGCGTCAATCGGCGCGCATTCGAGCCGTCCCCAGTGGCGACGTAAAGCTCCATCGAACCGCCGTCCTTGCTGGAAGAAAAAACGATTCGGCCATCCGGGGCGACCGACGGCGAAGTCGTCGTGCCTTTGAACTGCGTCGAACCCAGGATCAATCCATCTTCGCCGCGAATGATAACGTTCGGGTGACCGCTGCGGTACGAAACATATGCCAGCCGCTTGCCGTCCAATGACAGCGAAGGAAACAACGCAATCGAACCGTCATGCGTAAATTGCCGCGCGCCATAACCGTCATAGTCCGCCATAAAAACTTCGCGGCTGGCAATGTAGGCGATCTTCGATTGTGCAATGCCGTCCTGCCCGGTCAGCAGCTTGACGATCTGATCGGCGAACTGATGCCCCATCTCGCGCGCGCTGCCGCTCAAAGCCGCCGTCAGCAACTGCCCCTGCGTTTTCACATCGTAAAGAAAGCCCTGCGCTTGGTTCGCACCCATGAGACTGCCAAAGGCGACATAATCGGATTTGACCGGATCATTCGCCCATTCGTCATATTTCAACGAAGCCGGATCGGCCAGCCTGGTTTTCGGATACAGGCTCTTGCCAACCAGATTGGCGACGCCAGCAAACTTCAGATCATTCCACAGCACTTCATTGAACGTCCCGACCGCCGAGTCAACGCCAGATGCCCGTGGCTGAAAATCGGCAACAGCCAGCGAAGGCCCTCCGCCCGGCGTAACGATGATTGTGCCAATCTGTTTGCGCAGCTCATCTTGTTGATTTTGCTGCGCCTTTGTTTTTGGCAAGCTCAGCAAGATAGCAATAACGACTATGGGCAAAATCCACAAAA
>JBDSAM010000136.1:0-11103 GCA_039922135.1 Blastocatellia bacterium | reverse complement strand
GAATATTCAGCGTGAAGCCTTCGCCTTCGCGCACGCCGCGTTCGTCAGCGCTGCCCGTGCCGGGATACCACGGGTACTGGTGCAAGCTGTAATAGAAGACCGATGGATCGTCATAAAAAATGTCCTGTGTTCCGTTGCCGTGATGGACGTCGAAATCAACGATCAGCACGCGGTTGACCTGATCCGGGTAAGTTGCCTGCGCATACCGCGCGGCAATCGCGGCGTTGTTGTACAAACAAAATCCCATCGCTTGTCCAATGGTCGCGTGATGCCCAGGCGGGCGGCAGGCCACAAACGCGCCCTCCGCTTCACCTTTGAACACAGCATCCACGGCGAGGCAAGCGCCGCCCGCAGCCAATCGCGCGGCAACGTCCGAAAATTCCGAAACTACCGTATCGGCATCCAGAGCGACCTGCTCGAACATCGCGGCCCGCTCGCCAGCCTGTTTGCATGCTTGATGGATACGGGCGACAGCGCGTGGGGTATGGCAACGCAGCAACTCATCATCTGTCGCGGTAATTGGCGCAAGCTTGATTAAGTCCTGCCACAAATCGCTATCGGCCATCAACCCGCTGATTGCAGCAGAGTAACGTTCGGGGCGTTCAGGATGGTGCCCGGTGTCGTGTTTAAGGTATTCGTCAGAGTAAATAATCGCGGTAGCCATAATGCTGATGGTAAGCGCGTGCCTGTGAAGAAGCAATTCGATAAATGCCCCACGTCATTACCATAATTGTGGCGCAGGCGTGGCAGTTCTGCGCAAAATCAATTTTCAGCGACCAGACTGTTTGCCAGACCGTCTAGAGGTTTGAGGACAGCTAAGTTTCGCGATTTGAAAGGTTGCGTAGTTTTTGTGAGCTTACGACGAAAGAAGCATCCTTCGGAATAAGGCTTGCTAGCTTGCCTGCTCTTCGATCCGTTTAGAATTGCATGTCTGAAGATCGTATTCCCTTCATTCACGTTTCCTGGTTTTACTAGAGGTAAAGACATTGACGAAGAGAGCCACGGCAATTGTGTTCGTGATTTCGCTGCTCACATTGGGCGGGTTTGTCATCGTCTCGAACCTGGCTAGCACGCAAAGATTGCCGCTGCCGCCGAAGACCACGCAGCCACTGCCGACCGCCACAACGACGCCTCTAATGGCCACCTCGCCGTCGCCACCAATCAATAAGACCAGTCAGGCCGAAGGGCAGTGGCGCAATGATCTAAAAGAGGCGCAGACGCTGCTCGATCAGCTTGCCGTGGAAGTTTCCGCCAGTGACTGGGCTAAGGCACAAGCGCACTTTGTCGAATTCAGCAACAAGGCCCAACAACTGCCCGCGCCGCAACTCAACCACCCGGACATTTCGCCGGTCATGCAGGACTTCTTCGCGCTTTACAAATTGCAGCTTGGGCGCGCGCTCAACGAACAAAACGCGCAGCAGGTGCGCATCTCTCATAATCAACTCTTCGGCATCATCGGTGAACAGCGAGCACGCTTCCGCGGCGTTCCGCTCGAGTTTCAGCGGCTTCGGTTCCTGCTGCGTGAGATCGAAATCTGGAGCGCAGCGGGTGACGAGGAAATATTGAAGATGCGCAAAACCGCGCTCGGCGAAGCGTGGAGAGATGTCCGTCCGGTAATTGTCGCGCGACGCAGCGGAACTGAGTCGGCCAGTCATTTTGACGAATTGATCGCTAAACTCGCCGCCAGCCAGGTGGCGGAGTTGGCCGCGCTGCTTCCGGAATTGAACAAAGAGATGGAGAAGATGAACAATATGTTCCAGCCGCGCCCGCGCCTGACAGGCTCTCCATCGGTACCAGCCAAGACCGGCGAAGACGATTAAATCAGTCGTCCTCATTCTCCATCCAATTTGATCTTGAACCGTTCTGCCATGCGATAGAGCGTGCGGCGGTCAATTTCCATCACTTCTGCCGCGCGCGTGCGATTGCCGCCTACCGATTCCAGCACGTGCAACAAATAGCGCCGCTCCATCTCTTCCAGCGAAGGCAGCTCAGCAAACAGTTTGGTTTCGAGCGGCAACTCGGCTGGCAGACGGTCGGCTGGCAGACGGGGCGAACGCAATCGCAAGGGCAGATCGCTTTCAACAATGATCTGCCCTCGGGAATGAAGCACGGCGTGTTCGATGCTGTTTTCCAATTCGCGCACATTGCCGTTCCAGTCGTAGCCCAGCAACACTTGCAAGGCGGCTTCAGACAAGGTGACGCTTTTACCGGTTTCTTCGCACGTCCGGCGCAGAAAGTGGTGGGCCAATAGCGGGATGTCTTCGCGGCGTTCGCGTAAAGCCGGGACGCGCAGAGTAATGACGCTCAGCCGAAAAAAGAGGTCTTCGCGGAATCGCCCGGCGCTTACCTCCTCCTCCAGATCGCGATTGGTGGCGGCGATCACGCGCACATCAATCTTCGTCGTCTTGCCCGCGCCGACACGGCGAATTTCGCTTTCCTGCAAGGCGCGCAGCAGTTTGACCTGTAATGCCGGGCTGGTTTCGCCGATCTCGTCCAGAAAGATCGTCCCGCCTTCGGCCTCTTCAAACAGCCCCTTTTTATCGGCAACCGCGCCGGTAAAGCTGCCGCGCGTATGGCCGAAGAGTTCGGCTTCTAGCAGCGTTTCCGTCAACGCGCCGCAGTTAACGGCGATGAAAGAGCGTGTGGCGCGTGGGCTATGCTGGTGGATGGCGCGTGCAACCAGTTCCTTGCCCGTGCCCGAATCGCCAATTATCAGCACCGTTGAGCGATAGGCCGCGACGCGGGCAATCTCCTTGTACAACTCAATCATCTGGCGGCTGTGCCCAATCAACCCTGACGAAGCGTAGCGCGACGAAAGATCGCGCAGCGAATCGTTTTCAGCATTTGTTGTTCCTTCCGTATCTTGCAATGCGCGGCGGGCGGTGGCAATGACTTCTTTGACGTTGAACGGCTTGCTGATGAAGTCGAACGCGCCTTCACGGACGGACTCTATGGCAGTTTCGAGCGTACCGAAACCGCTGATCAGGATGACCTGTGAATCTGGTAAAAGCAGGCGGAACTTTTTGAGCAGGTCAATCCCGTTCAGGCTTTCGTTCAGATTGATGTCGCTGATGATCAGATTGAAACGGTCTGCTCCAACTGAAGCCAGCGCGGCATCAGCATTCATCGCCGCGCCGACCAGCCAGCCCTCCTCTTCCAGGATTTCACGCAGAAAGCTGCACGTATCGGCATCATCATCAATGACCAGAATTTTTTTCTTCGTTTGCGTCATATCGTTGCGTGTTGTGCGGCGATGGATTCCTTTGGCGAAGCAGCAACTGGCAAGTGAATTTGAAATTCCGTGCCCTGCCCGTCTTCGCTGGTGACGGCGATTGAGCCATCATGTTCGCGGATGATCTGTTGCACGACAGTCAGCCCCAACCCGCTGCCGCGCCCGTGCAGCTTGGTCGTGAACAGCGGATCGAAGATGCGCGGCTTAACCTCTTCCGTAATCCCTTCGCCGTTGTCGCGGCAGCGCACAATGATCTGATCGCCTGCAATTGCCGTGGAAAAGAACAATCTGCCACCATGCGGCATTGCATCCAGACTGTTGTTGATCAGGTTGATGAACACTTGTTGCAACTGTTCTCCGTCGCCGCTCACCTGGGGCAGCGATTCGTCAAAGTCTGTCACCAATTCAACCTGGCGTGCGGCAAGCGTCGGGGCGGTGACTTCAAAGATGCGGCGCAGCAGCGCGTTCAAATCTGCCGGATCAAGCTGTGGTTTGGGTCGCCTGGTGGCGTCCAGCATATTGCGCACTATGCGTTCGATGCGTCCAATCTGCGAACTTACCAGGTCCAGACGGCCGCGCGTTTTTTGATCTTCAGTGCGTGCCGCAAGTAGTTGCACGTGACCGGAGATTAGATTGAGGGGAGTGCCGACTTCGTGCGCGAACTGTGCGGCAAGTTGTCCGGCAGCGGCCAGCCGTTCGTACTTCGTTAATTCACGCTGGATTTCAAACAGCGTGGCATTAGCCTCTTCCAGTTGTGTATTGCGCTCGGCTAATTCGCCTGTTGCTTCGTGAACGCGCTCTTCAAGCTGTTTCTGGTAAGCCTCACGCTCAGCGGTCATCGTCCGCAACCGTGAAAGCATGTGATTGAACGAAATGGCAAGCTGGCCAAATTCGTCGCGCGCACGCACCGGTGCAGCGACGTCCAGGTTACCGGTTTTCACCTCGGCCATCATTTCTAACAGATCTTCAAGAGGGCGATAAATGACCTGGCCGAAGAAAAAATAGAGCAGCGCCGTGATCGCGATAATTGCAAAGGCGAGCAAGGCAATCATCAAACTGGTGCTGCGCCGCAGCAAGGGAGAAAACTCAACCGGAGTCGTCGTCAAACTGACCGCGCCGCGAAAATCGTTTTCCTCCAAAATCGGCGCGGCGGCATAAATCACCATCTCTTGCCCGCCGTCGGCTTCCAATCGCCGCACGCTTGAGACCGGCTGATTACGACGGAGTTGCTGCAGATCAGCCGGTGCAATCGGTTCTCGCTCACCAGGTGTAATCTCGACCAAGCCGCGCGGTGTTTCGCCGTAAATGCGAATCTGGCGAATCTGCCCCTCGTGCTCTTCGCTGAATTCAGTGGCGCGAGCAATCAGGTCAGTCGTCTTGCGCGAATCGTCATAGGTTAAATTGGCAAGCTGAGCAGCCCACAACATCGCGCGCTGTTCATGATCCTGCAATTCGATCTCGCGAATCCGCATAACGAAGAAATAGACTGCCAACAGCAGCACCATCGTCAGCACTGCGGAAGTCAGAATCGTCGTTCGCGTATGAAGCTTTAACAGTCGCATAAACCATCAGACAAACTTTTATAGAACCGTCGGCAAATATAACATCAAGCCTTGCGATATTCCGCCTTGCGTTGCGCTTCCCGCCCGGTGCTATAATCCGCGCCTTCGTTGGCACGGCAAGCGTTGTTCACTGCAAGCCGCGCTGGAAGAGCCATGAACCAAAAGAAACCACGTGTTTGGCTGGCGCAGGTCAGATATTTGCCGCAATCAGCGGCGCGCCAGATGAGCATCCAATTTCACCGCATCCCGCAAAAAACCCGATTCTTCATCATCACACTGGGGCTAGCCGTTTTAACAACGGTCTTTTCCTCCCATTTTCCGCTCTCGGTTGTGCCCGCATACCACGCGGGAGACGTAGTGCAATCCGATGTTGTCATTCCCGCCAATCTGCTATCCGGGGATGATGCGCGCAGCATGACCGTGCCAGCACAGTTCAAGCGCAATCCAATCCTGCTGCACGCTGGTGACACTGTCACGCCCGAAAAAATCCCAGCCATCGAAGCGATACGCAGCTACCAACTGGCTCAGCGAAACCCGAAGCGGTTGCTGGGACTGCTCGCGCTGATCAGTTTGATGTTCTTTGCGCTTTATAAAGCTGCGACCACCAGCCAGTCGTCACGGCTTGGCCCACGCACGGCGTTTTGGGTGGCAGGTTCAGCGCTGATGATTCAAACGATGATTGTCCGCGTTGGATTGTTCGGCGCAGCGGTGCTTGGCACGCGCCCCGAAACGCTGGGCTTCGGTGGTATCTTCGAATTCGGCTTTGCCGTTCCTTTTGCGGCGTGCGCGCTGGTGCTATCACTGCTGGCGGGCAGCCAGTTGGCGCTGGTGGCTGGATTGATGAGCGCACTACTGGCCGGTTTTGTCGCGCCAAACGGCATGGCTTTCGTGGCCTTCGCACTGGGCAGTTCAGTGACAGCTATCTATAGCGTTCAGCGTTATCGCACGCGTAACGCCATCATTATTGCCAGCGCCGCAGTCGGCGGCATGAACCTGCTGATGAGCTTGGCAGCGATGCTGATCGCTGAGCAGCATTGGGATTCGCAACGCGCCATCGGCGGATTGATTGCCGGCGCGGTAGGCGCACTGTTGACCGCTGGCTCAGCCAGTTTTGCCATCCCTATCTACGAATCAGCCTTCGATATTCTGACTGATATGAAGCTGTTGGAATTGTCGAACGCAGACAATCCGCTTCTGCAGCAACTGGCCATCCGCACTCCAGGCACAAACCATCACTCATATATGGTCGCAGTGCTGGCTGAAGAGGCGGCCAAAGCCATAGGCGCGAATGCGCTGCTGGCACGCACCGGCTGCCTGTATCACGACATTGGCAAGCTGGGTGCGCCGACGATGTATATCGAGAATCAAAAAGGCGGCCCGAATCCGCACGATACCCGTCCGGCGATCTCCAGCGCGCGGATCATCGCCAATCACGTTAAGCGCGGCGTCGAGATGGCGCGCGAAGCCAATCTGCCATCACAAATCATTGACTTCATCCCCCAGCACCACGGCACGCGCGTGCTGGCCTACTTTTACCACAAAGCCAAAGCGCAAGCCGAAGCGCGCGGCGAGACTGTTAACATTGACGATTTCCGCTACCCTGGCCCCAAGCCACAGACCAAGGAGGCCGTCATTCTGATGCTCGCGGATGGCGCCGAAGCTTCTGTCCGTTCGCTGGAAGAGCAAACGTCCGAAAATATTCGCGCCATCGTTAAAAAGATTTGCGACACGGTCATCGCTGACGGCCAGTTCGACGAAAGCAATATCACGATGCGCGAATTGACGACGATTCGCGAAAGCCTGATCAACACGTTGAAAAACGTCTATCACGAACGTATCAGCTATCCCGGCTTTAATCCTCCAAGCGAAAAACCCAGCGAAGGGGCGAGTGTGGCCAGTGTGCATGGAGAACAGATGACGCCAGCAGAAGCTGCGCCCTTCACGGCGGTAACGCGCGAAGCAATGCCGCCCCAGGCAAAAGCCAAAAGCCAGCCGTAAACTTCAACGATTCCTTGCAAACAAGCAATATTGCCAGCCCTTTTACGCATGTCAAACACCCAAAATTGACAGGCGCAAGTGATTTACATAAGATCCCGGCTCACTTAGGTTGTCACATTTTATTACACAGCCTCGCCCATTCTGGGCTTGAGGCCATGGGGCTGACAGATGCCATCATTGGGACAGCAACTAAAACAAGCGCGCGAGAATCGAGGCTTGACGATCAAGCAGATCGCCGATAACACGCATATTGGCACGCCTTTCCTGCAAGCTATCGAAAGCGATACTTACGAAGGTCTTCCCGGGGGCATTTTCAACCGCGCCTTTGTGCGCAAGTTCGCCAGCCAAGTCGGATTTGACCAGGAGCAGGCCGTTAAGCTTTACGACGAGCAATTAATGGAAATGGGCGGCGAGCCGGCAAAGGCGTCCTATCTTGGCCTGGGCGATGAGATGGAAGCCAAATCTTCATCAGGCAATGGCCTGTTATTGGCGTTGATTGCGGTCATCGTGCTGGGCGCAATTCTGTACGCGGCCTATTTGGCCTTCTCTCCATCCCGCACGATACCCGATCCGAATGCGGCGACACAGCTACCGCCGCCTGCGACGGCCACGCCTGCGACGGCCGGAACTCCTAACACTTCAGCATCGCCGGAAGCTTCGGTATCGCCAACTACATCGCCGACGCCTAAAGCAATCGCAAGCGAGTTGCGCATCAAGGTGACTGCCGACACTTCTGACTGCTGGATGAACTTTCGTCCGGACAGCGCCAAGACTGAGCAGGTCACCCTGAAACAAGGCGAGACGCGCGAATTCACCGTGGACGAAAAATTAACTTTCATCCGCGTGGGTAATTTGCCTGCGTTGAATGTCTCCATCAATGGAAAGAGAGCGAATCCGGACAAGCTCGCTCCAAACCGTAAAAGCCTGGTGGCGGATAATGTCGTCATTACCAAAGACAATTATCAACAGTTTCTCGACTAAGCTGTCACCTTCCCGGCGCAACAGCGGGCACAGCGCGGCTTGGCCTGACCACGCCGCTACGGCCAACCAAGTTGAATGCCGTGTCTGTCCGGCCAAAGATTTCCAATTCATCCCGCCGCGCCAACTCGCGCGGCTTTTGTTTTATGGTGAGTCCCGAGAGCGCAAAACTTCCAGATTCTTCCTTAATCCATGAAGCGAGGTTTTATGTTGACCGAAAATATGATTGAAGCTTTGACATTTGATGACGTGCTGCTGGTTCCGGCCTATTCCGAAATCCTGCCAACTGAGACTGAAACGGTAACGCGATTGACGCGTCACATCAGTCTGAATATCCCCGTCATCAGTTCGGCCATGGATACCGTCACCGAAGCGCCAATGGCCATTGCCATCGCCCAACAAGGCGGTATCGGCGTGATTCACAAAAACCTGCCCATTGCCGCCCAGCGCGACGAAGTGGACAAGGTCAAACGTTCGGAATCGGGAATGATCGTTGACCCCGTGACGATGACTCCCGACCGCAAGATTCACGAAGCGCTGGGCGTTATGAAGCGCTACAAAATCTCCGGCGTGCCCATCGTGCAGGAAGACGGGCGGCTGGTCGGCATTCTGACCAATCGAGACCTGCGATTTGAAAATCGCCTGGATCTGACGCTGGCCGAAGTCATGACCAAAGACAATCTAATTACCGTCCCCGTCGGCACCACCCTGCGCGAAGCCGAAGGCATTCTGCAAAAGTATCGCGTCGAAAAGCTGCTGGTCGTGGACGACAACTACCGCCTGAAAGGCCTGATCACGGTCAAAGACATCCAAAAAGCCATTCGATACCCCAACGCCGCTAAAGACGATCTGGGCCGCTTGCGCTGCGCCGCCGCTATCGGCGCGACCGGCGATTTTATGGAGCGCGCCACGGAACTGGTCAAAGTCCGCGTTGATGTGCTGGCGATTGACACCGCTCACGGTCACAGCTCGCGCGTCGTTGAAGCCGTCAAAGCAGTCAAACGCCGCTTCCCTGAAATCGAACTGATCGCCGGCAACGTTGCCACCGCTGAAGGCACAAAAGCTTTGATTGATGCAGGGGTTGATGCGGTTAAGGTCGGAATTGGCCCTGGCAGTATTTGTACAACTCGCGTGGTCAGCGGCGCGGGCGTCCCGCAGATCACCGCTATCTCGGAATGTGTGCGCGGCGCAAAAGGTTCTGGCGTGCCAATTATTGCTGACGGCGGCGTCAAATATTCCGGCGACGTGACGAAAGCAATCGCCGCTGGCGCCGATGTCGTGATGATCGGTTCGCTGCTGGCAGGCACTGACGAATCGCCCGGCGAGATCATTTTGTATCAAGGCCGCAGCTTCAAAGCCTATCGCGGAATGGGGTCAATCGCCGCGATGAAAGAAGGCAGCAAGGATCGTTACGGCCAGGAAAGCGAAGAGGTTGAAAATAAGCTGGTGCCGGAAGGCATCGAAGGCCGCGTAACTCACAAAGGCTCGCTGGCCGCGCTGGTTGGCCAACTGGTCGGCGGCCTGCGCGCTGGAATGGGCTACACCGGCTGCCGCACGATCCAGGAGCTTCAACAAAAGGCGGAATTCATGAAGATCACCGCTGCCAGCCTGAAAGAATCCCACGTCCACGACGTGATAATTACGAAAGAAGCGCCGAACTATCGCGTTGAATAGAGTTTTGCGACAGTCAGTTTTGAGTCCCGCCTTCAGGCGGCAACCGTCAGCAGAAAAGCTGCCTGAAGGCGGGACTTAAACCTTTGCGCAGTTGATTTGCCTACCTTGCTGAGGCCACCTCGATCAAAATAGCCTTAAAACTCTCAAGCCCCGCTTCCAGGTTTTCGATAATCTCTTCGGCCAGTTCGTCCGGGTTGGGCAGGTTGTCCAGATCGGCCAGCGATTGATCCTTGATCCACGAAATGTCCAGGCTGGTCTTGTCGCGGTTGATGACTTCTTCGTAGCTGAATTTGCGCCAGCGCCCGTCAGGATTGGTCGCGGCGTTAAAAGCCTCCTGTCGTTTGTGCCGATTGGCTGGGTTGTAGCATTCGATAAAATCGCGCAGGTCGGCAATGCGCAACGGATTTTTCTTCAGCGTGTGGTGAACGTTCGTGCGGTAATCGTAATACCAAACCTCTTTCGTCCACGGCGTTTTGGCGGCGGGTTTGTTGTCGAAAAACAGCACATTTGCCTTGACGCCGTGTGCGTAGAAGATCCCCGTCGGCAATCTCAGGATCGTGTGCAAGTCGGTCGTTTCCAGCAGTCGCTTTCTGACCGTTTCGCCCGCGCCGCCTTCAAATAACACGTTGTCGGGAACGACGACCGCTGCTTTCCCAGTGGTTTTCAGCATCGTGCGGATGTGCTGCACGAAGTTCAGTTGTTTGTTCGAGGTTGTCGCCCAGAAGTCCTGCCGGTTATAGGTCAAGTCTTCTTTTTCCTGCTCGCCCGCTTCGTTAGTGAAGGTCTGGCTGCTCTTTTTGCCGAAGGGCGGATTGGCCAGCACGTAATCGAAGCGATTGCTGTCATCAGCAATCAGCGCATCTGCCGGCGAGATGAAATTTTCGCTGTCAATGTCGCCGATGTTGTGCAGGAACAGATTCATCAACGCCAGCCGCCGCGTCCCGGCGACGATTTCATTGCCGTAAAAGGTTTTGTATTTCAGAAACTGATTCTGCTCTTTGTCCAGCTTGTGATGGGCCACCAGAAAGTCATACGCGCCCAGGAAAAACCCGCCAGTGCCGCACGCCGGGTCGGCGATGGTCTTCATCGGCTGAGGGCGTACGCATTCGACCATTGTGCGAATCAACGCGCGCGGCGTGAAGTATTGTCCCGCGCCGCTTTTGGTGTCTTCGGCGTTTTTTTCCAGCAAGCCTTCGTAAATCTCGCCTTTCACGTCCGCACCCAACACGCTCCACTGCTCTTTGCCGATCAGGTCAATCAGCTTGTAGAGCTTGGCCGGGTCCTGAATCTTGTTCTGGCTCTTGGTGAAGATTTGTCCGAGGATGCCTTTCTGCTGGCCCAGTTCGCGCAAAGCCGTCGTGTAATGGATTTCGAGTTCCGCGCCGCGTTTCGCCGTCAGGCTCCCCCAATTGTATTTGGCAGGAATGCTGATCGCGCGGTTATGCGGCGGACGGCTGTATTCATCCGCCATCTTCAGGAATAACAAATAGGTGAGCTGTTCCAGGTAATCGCCGTAACTGACGCCATCGTCGCGCAGCGTGTTACAGAAGCTCCAGACTTTGCCGACGATGCTGTTGGTGTTTGTGTCCATTAGATGAAAAGTAAAAGATATTCGTCCACCCCTGGGAGCGCAGTGCTTCCAGGAAGGCTTCAATTTAT
>JBDSAM010000135.1:0-6647 GCA_039922135.1 Blastocatellia bacterium | reverse complement strand
ACGGATTGATCTTTGATGACCTCCAGCTTCACATCTGCGGGCAATTGCACGCGCGCGCGTTCCAGGTTCTTTTTCACGTCGTCAATAACGGCAACGGTATTCGAGCCGGATTGCCGGACGACATCCAAGGTCACTGCCCGCACTCCGTTTAACCGCGAGATGGATCGCTGCTCTTTAGTGCCGTCCGTCGAATAGCCAATGTCCCGCACACGAATCGGAATGCCGTTGATCGTTTGAATGACCATGTCATCAAAGCTCTTTGGATCAACAATGCGTCCCATCGTTCTCAGTACCAGTTCGCGCCGCCCGGCATCCACGTTGCCGCCCGGCACGTCGGCGTTCTGTCGCACCAGCGCGCGCTGCACCTGCGTAATTGGGATGTGATAGGCGGACAGCCGGTCGGCATCTACCCAGATGTTAATGGCGCGCAACGCACCGCCGTTGATTTGAATCTCGCCGACACCGACCGAACGCTCGATGTTTACCTTGATAACCTTGTCGGCCAGTTCGGTCAGCTCGCGGATCGAACGGTCACCGGACAGGGCAATGGTCATCACAGGCTGCGAATCGCTGTCCTGCTTCTGGACAACGGGCGGGTCAGTGCCGGGCGGCAATCGGCGCAAGACCGATTGCACGCGGTCGCGCACGTCTTGCGCGGCGGATTCAATGTCGCGGTCGAGCCGGAAGGTGGCAATTACGAAAGCGCGCCCCTGGCTGGCGATGGCGCGAAGCTGTTCGACGCCTTCGACAGTATTGACGACCTCTTCGATAGGTTTGGCCAGTTGCGATTCGGCCTCTTCAGGCGAAGTGCCCGGCAGCGACATGCGAATCGTTACCGTCGGCAGGTCAATCGCCGGAAAGCGATCCACGCCGAGTTTGGTATAACTGGCCGCGCCGACCACGACCAACGAAAGGATAATCATCGCCGCGAAGACGGGACGCTTAATACAGATTTCCGCGAGTTTTTGCATAGCCTTTTGATTTTGTGTGAGCGATTACCGCAGCGGCAATCGGGAGATCATCTAAGCGATGAGAGTTGCCGGAAACAAAGGATAACCGAAAGTGAAGACGAAGTTGAACTGAGACCAGTTGCAAGATTGTTTCGGTACGGAACCGGGAGCGGTAGCGACTGGGTGAGACTTGGAGCGCGCGCTATAGGAAGCCAGCCAGTCGCTACCGCTCCCGGTTCCGTACCGGATGCAGTCGCCGTTGCAATTCGCGCTGAAGCGATGAAGAATCCGGCTCAAACTTTTCCTGAAGGTCAAACTATGAAACGTCTACTGTCAATTGCGCTGACCGCCTGCTGCGTCCTCGCCGCTTCATTCACAACTCAAGTTTCCACATCTCAAACTTCGCCGCTGGAAATCGCGGACTTGGCGCTAGTCAACGGTCGCATTTGGACGGGCGGAGACCAGACTTCCCTGGTTGAGGCGATTGCCGTTCGCGGCGACCGGATCATCCGCGTCGGCACAACGACAGAGATCAAACAACTGGCCGACGCGCACACACAAATTATTGATTTGGGCGGCAGGCTAACCGCGCCCGGTTTTAACGATGCGCACACACACTTCCTGGGCGGCTCATCCGGCTTGAATGAGATAGACCTGACCGAAGCAAAGTCCGTTGCTGAACTGGTTGAGCGTATTGGCGCGTTCGCGAAAAAGAATCCCGACCGGCAGTGGATTACCGGCAGCGGCTGGGAATACATGCCCTTCCCCGGCGGCTTGCCCACAAAAACTTATCTTGATGTTGTCATCAAAGACCGTCCCGTTTTCTTGCGCGCCTACGATGGCCACAGCGGATGGGCAAATTCAAAGGCTCTGGAGCTAGCTGGCATCAACAGCCAAACGAAATTCACCGGCTACGGCGAGATCATCCACGACGCAGCAGGCGAACCGACTGGCGCGCTGAAAGAGGGCGCGCAGAGTTTGATTGCTCGATTGATTCCGCCGCTAACGCGCGAACAGAAATTGGATGCATTACGGCAGGGGCTAAAACTGGCGGCCTCGCTCGGCATCACCAGCCTGCAAAACGCCAGTGGTTCGGCGGACGAATTCTCGCTTTACGAAGATTTACAGCAACACGGCGAATTGACCGCGCGCTTTTCAATGGCCTTTTCGGTTGGTGAACGCACCACGCCGCAACAGATCGAAAGTTTTCTGACGTTAAAAAACAAGTACGACATCAACTCGATGCTACGTGCGTCGTCAGTCAAATTCGTGCTGGACGGCGTGATTGAAAGCCACACGGCGGCGATGATCGAACGGTACAGCGATCTGCCGCAAAGCTCTGGCAATCCCTTTGGCGAAACGACGATGCCGCCGGACGTCTACCGCGATCTGGTTGTGAAATTCGACAATCTCGGCTTCCAGATTTATACCCACGCGATCGGTGACCGCGCCGTGCGCGAAGCGTTGAATGCTTATGAAGTGGCGCAGAAGGTAAACAGCAACGTCAGTAATGATGGCAATGGCAATCGTAGAAAGCCTCGCCACCGCATCGAACATATCGAAACCATCGCGCCCGCCGATATTCCGCGCTTTGCCAAACTCGGCGTGCTGGCTTCGATGGAACCGATCCACGCTGACCCGGGCACGGTGGAAGTCTGGTCAAAAGCTGTTGGTGCGGCGCGGCTGCCCTTCGCTTTCGCTTGGCAATCGCTGTTGAAGAGCGGCGCGCGATTGATTTACAGCAGCGACTGGCCCGCCGCTATCAGCGTTGATCCCATTCGCGGCCTGCACAATGCGGTTAACCGGCGCACAATTAATGGTCAACCGCTGCGCGGCTGGGTGCCCGAACAACGCGTCAGTGTTGTTGACGCGTTGCGCGCATACACACAAGGCGGGGCGTATGCGTCGTTTGAAGAAAGCATCAAGGGCCGTATCGCGCCCGGCATGTTGGCAGATGTGATAGTCTTTTCGCAGGATTTATTCAAAATTGAGCCGATACGCATACACGAAACGCGCGTCGTGCTGACAATTTTCAACGGCAAACCGATCTATCGCGACGGCAAGCTTTTTCCATAAAAGGAGTAACTGAAATGTCAACCGCACTGCATCCAAACTTAACCGCTGCCGATTCGTCATTCCTGAATAGCATTAACGACACCGAACACTTTCGCGATTACGCCGCAGAAGCGCGCGATTGCGTCAAAGAACTCTATCGCCTGAATCACGCAAACCAGACTTTCGATTTCGTCCTGGACAAAAAAGCTAAGTACGGCAAGCTGGACAAACTGGAAATAGGCATCTGGGAAGCTTTGGAAAAAATGGATGAATTTGTGGACGACAGCGACCCCGACCTGGCATTGCCGCAAATCGTCCACGCGCTGCAAACCGCTGAAGCCATTCGCATGGATGGCCATCCGCGCTGGTTCATCTTGGCGGGTTTGATCCACGATCTGGGCAAAGTCCTGACGCTGTTCGGTGAACCGCAATGGGCTATTGTTGGCGATACCTTCCCCGTTGGCTGCGCCTTTTCGGACAAGATCGTCTATTCCGAATTATTCGCCGATAATCCCGATTCGAAGAATCCCGCGTACCAAACCGCGAATGGTATTTACGAAGCAGGCTGCGGCCTGGACAACGTTCACCTGTCCTGGGGCCACGACGAATACCTGTACCTGGTCACGAAAGATTATCTGCCCAAAGAAGCTCAATGGATGCTGCGCTATCATTCCTGCTATCCCGTACACAGAGAAGGCGCATACCAGCACTTGTTGAACGAGACGGACGAGGAGATGCTGAACTGGGTGCGAGCGTTCAACCCTTATGACCTCTATTCAAAGTGCGAAACCCTGCCGAACGTCGAAGAGTTGAAGCCTTTTTATCAAGAGCTAATCGCTGAGTTCTTCCCGGCGAAGATTAGGTGGTAAACCTGTAACTCAGCATCATCCCTGTGATTATTTCGCCATCGGAACGCAACTTGCTCGCGCAATAGTTTCATTTCAGAATTTGCGTGATTCAAAGCAGTGAGCGGCAGTGAGCGTTCGATGGCGAATCATTTAGCGGAACCAACTGACAGCGGTCTGTATTGTGCGGCGGGCGATTTTTATATTGACCCGTCGCGGCCCGTGGCACGCGCCGTTGTAACGCATCCGCATTCCGACCACGCGCATTGGGGCAGCGATCATTACCTGGTCACTGAAGCCGGGGAACGAATCTATCGCACTCGCCTGGGCGCAGACGCCAAACTGCAAACCCTGCCTTACGGCCAATCCGTCAACATCAACGGCGTTCAAGTTTCCTTTCATTCCGCAGGCCACATCCTGGGTTCGGCGCAGGTGCGGCTGGAGCACAAAGGCGAAGTCTGGGTAGTGTCCGGAGATTACAAGCTACGGCCTGATCCAACCTGCGCGCCATTCGAGCACGTGCGTTGCCATTCGTTTATCAGCGAAGCCACGTTCGGCCTGCCGATCTACCGATGGCCCGACCCCGAAACCGTGTTCGAAGAGATCAATGCTTGGTGGCGCGCGAATCAAGCGGCTGGCAAAGCCAGCGTGATTTTTGCCTATGCCGCAGGCAAAGCGCAGCGCATCGCGGCCAGCGTGGACGCCTCCATCGGCCCCATCTTCACGCACGGCGCGGTCGAAAAGCTGATGGCAGAGTATCGGGAAAGCGGCGTCGCCCTTCCCGCCACCACACCCGTCATTGAAGCCCCGAAAAAACACGATTGGAGCCAGGCGCTGATAATCGCGCCGCCTTCCGCACAAGGTACGCCCTGGATGCGCAAGTTCGGCAGCACGTCTTCTGCATTCGCTTCCGGCTGGATGAGCATTCGCGGCACGCGGCGGCGGCGCGCATTGGATCGTGGCTTCGTACTTTCAGATCACGGCGACTGGGACGAATTGCTTACGGCAATTAAAGCCACCGAGGCAAATCAGGTGTGGGTAACGCACGGCTATATTCACGTGCTGGCTCGCTACCTGCGCGAAGAATGGGGTCTGGATGGGCGCGAGCTGCGAACGCAATATCAGGGCGAAGATGGATCGGATTTGCCTTCCGAAGCTCTGGGCGAATCCACAGACTCAGCCAAAACGCTTCCGCCCAAAGAACTGGAAGAAGCAGGAGAAGAGGCGTGAGGGCGTTCACTGAGCTTTATACGGCGCTGGACGAAACGACGAAGACCAATGCGAAGACAGATGCCTTGGTCAAATATCTGAAGCTCGCCTCGGACATAGATGCCGCGTGGGCCATCTGGTTTTTAAGCGGGCGCAAGCTGCGTCAGGTCATCCCATCGCGCAAACTGGCCGAATGGGCCGCGCACGAAGCGAAGATTCCTGATTGGCTGTTTGAAGAATCCTATTCCGCCGTCGGCGATCTGGCCGAAGCCATCGCGCTGCTGCTTCCCTTTCCCGAAGCCAGCGTCGAACTATCACTGCGTCAAATTGTTATCGAATTGGAAAAGCTGAGAAAGCTGGATGAACAGGAACAGCGCGAACTGGTACTGCAACTGTGGCAACAGATGAGCCGCCGCGAACGCTTTGTATTCAACAAACTCATTACGGGCAGCTTTCGCGTTGGTGTATCCCAACAACTGGTCACCCGCGCCATCGCCAAACACAGCAACCTAGAAGCCGCCACCATCGCTCATCGCCTGATGGGCAATTGGGAGCCATCGGTTGAGTTTTACACACAGTTGATCCACCCTGATGATCAAAGCGCGGACATCAGCCGCCCGTATCCCTTCTTTCTTGCTTCGCCGCTGGAAGCTGAACCGGCAATGCTTGGCGATATTCACGAATGGCAAGCCGAATGGAAGTGGGACGGCATTCGTTCGCAGTTGATTCGTCGTAGCGGGCAAACCTTCCTGTGGTCGCGCGGCGAAGATTTGATGACCGAACGCTTTCCCGAACTCAGCGCGCTGGGCGAACTGTTGCCTGAAGGCGTGGCGATTGATGGCGAAGTCCTGCCTTGGCGTGACGATAAGCCAATGCCATTCGCGCTGCTGCAACAACGCATCGGGCGCAAGAACCTGACGAAAAAGATTCTAACTGACATTCCCGTCTGCATCGTTGCGTATGACCTGCTGGAATTCGGCAGCGAAGACATCCGGTCAAAAGCGTTGATCGAACGTCGGCAGTTGCTGGCCGAAATCATCAACAACATTCCTGAAGCGCAAAAACCTTTTCTGATGTTGTCTCCCGCTGTCGAAGGCGATTCGTGGAAAGCGCTTGCAAAGATGCGCGGAAATAGCCGCGAACGCAGCGTGGAGGGCTTGATGCTTAAACGCCTGTCTTCCCCGTATCGCGTAGGCCGCCAGCGCGGCGATTGGTGGAAGTGGAAGATCGAGCCTTACACGGTGGACGCCGTGCTGATTTATGCCCAGCGTGGACATGGAAAGCGCGCCAGCTTGTACACCGATTACACATTTGCCGTTTGGGATGGGGATGAGCTGGTGCCATTCGCCAAAGCCTACTCTGGCTTGACCGACGAAGAGATTGGCAAAGTGGACAATTTCATTCGTCGCCACACTGTCGAAAGCTTCGGCCCCGTGCGCAGCGTTAAACCTGAGTTGGTTTTTGAACTGGCGTTTGAAGGCTTGCAGAAATCCACGCGACATAAATCCGGCATCGCTACGCGCTTTCCGCGAATCCTGCGCTGGCGGCTAGACAAAAAGATCGAAGAAGCCGATTCGCTGGAAACCGT